>JAGRIO010000383.1 GCA_020443225.1 Pseudomonadales bacterium | reverse complement strand
CGCACTGGGTTGTCGGGTTGCCGGGGAAATTTATCACCAGCACTTTTGGCTTGGGCCAGGTGTTGATGATGGCATGTTCAAGTTCGGTGAAAAAATCAGTTTCATCATTCAGCGGTACATGGCGCACATCGGCATCAGCGATAACAAAACCGTATGGATGTACCGGGTAGGAAGGATTAGGCACCAGAACAGCGTCGCCTGGCCCCAGTATCGCCATTGCCAGATGGGCAATGCCTTCTTTCGAACCCAGGGTAACAATCGCTTCAGTTTCCGGGTCCAGGTCTACATCAAAGCGATTCTTGTACCAGTTGCATATCGCCCGCCGCAGACGTGGAATGCCTTTGGATTGTGAATAACGGTGGGTGTCACCACGCTGAACTGTCTCGATCAGTTTATCGACAATGTGCTGTGGTGTTTCCTGATCGGGGTTACCCATCCCGAAGTCGACAATGTCTTCTCCTCTCGCCCTCGCCTCTCGCTTCAGGGAATCAGTGATGCTGAAAATATAGGGGGGTAACCGCTTAATGCGGGGAAAATCATCCGTTGGCATGGTCGTAGATTCGCAAGCTGTCAGTAAATTTCATTCAAAAAAAAGCCGGGTCCGCACTCAGAGTGCGGACCCGGCACTCCAAGACTCAATCAGGCGATCGCCGCAATTGCCGCTGCCATCGTCGCGCGCGCGGTCGCAATCACTGCGACTGTTACGTTCAGATTAGCTCGGTATTGCTGGATCATCTGCTGAAATTCAGTACAAAAAGAAAGACGCATATTACCCAGCTTTAAAGCGGAATGCCAAGCGACTTTTCAGCGTCGGCAGGCGCTTTCATCTGATCGGGGTCCTCTCTATACTCAACCCGTCCCTTGTGAAACGGAGCATTATCAGCTTGATAGATATTCATTTCGATGATGAAAAGAAACGCTGCACTGCCATTTGCTCCGGTGAGGTGACGGCTGCAGAACTCGCTGAGTACCTGACCGCCTGGCAAGCTGATAAGTACAGGGACTATGATGAACTGTTTCTCGGCCGCTCAGCATTTTCCTTGATTTCATTTTCGGATTTACTGACTCATAGCGAGCAGGCCAGCAAGATCAACACTTTTCTGTCACCGGATGCGCGGACAGCCATCGTTGCCATCGATGAATTTACTCAGGAACTGGGTGACTTTTTTGCTGCGACTCAGACACTGCAGGGCACCCGCGAAGTCAGGACTTTTCTTTCGGAAACTGAAGCAATCGCCTGGCTGGACCGCAAATTGCCTAGCTGATTATTGCGCGCGGCTCCGGTACATAGATACGCACCACCGTGCCACCTACGATCAGAAAACAGATAGCTGCAATGAACACAGCTTCATAACCCAGCGCGGCAGCCAGAATACCACCCAAGAGGGGTCCCAGAGTTCCCGCCAGCTCCGAGGCCGTATTGGCAATGGCGATTCTGATGGGCAAATTCTCCCGGTCACCAAATTCCAGAGTCAGATTCTGTGAGGAATTCTGAAAACCCTGCACCGCCGCACCAATACCCACAAATACCAGCAGGGTCACGACCACCCCGGACGACAGCATCAGCACCAGGGTAGAAATGGACCAGAGCAGAATAGACAATAAGAATGTACCCCTGAAGCCCCGCCGGTCGGCCATCGCCCCCCAGGCCAGGTTGGAAAACGTTCCCGCCATGGTGAACGCAAACGTCACCATGCCCAGCGTCTGCCCGGTAAGACCAATGTGCTGTCCGGCGTAGAGTATGTAGAAGGGCATGGCCATCCGCCCCATGGTCGCCAGCGAGCGGGCCAGAAAATAACGGGTAAAAGCCGGATCATTGCGCAGCAACTCTGGCACTTCACCCATCCGTGCCAGCAAGGAAATCTTGGTTCTGACGGTCGGGGGCTCCGGTTCGGTGACGAATATCAGCATCAGCAGTCCGATACTGGTGAGCACGAAGGCCAGCAGGAAAGTCTGCGAATAACCAAGGATATCCGGGTTATCCCCGATCAGATAGTGACCGCCAACCCACGCAACGCCGGCAGAGGTAATACCCGCCAGAAAGTTTCTGAAACCGGTGAGTCTGCCACGGCGCTTAACCGGAATGACCTTAGACATCAGGAAATTAAAAATGACGCCCTGCATGCCCTGAAACACCCCCAGCAGTGTCAGCCAGAAAAGCACCGCATAGAGCACATTTTCCCGCGCCAGAAAGATGCCCGACAGCGCGATCATCAGCACCGTGAACCGCATCATGCCGCCCACCAGAAACCCCATGGGCAGCACTCGCTTGCGGTGCTCGATAAGATTGGCGCCGACAAACGGCGTCAGCATCATACCCAAAGCCTGTAAGGACAACGCCAGACCAACGATAAAATCCGATCCACCAGATAACATCAGCACATAGGCGGGCAGAAATGTGGGGGCATTCAGCAAGCGGAAACCCGTCTGACCCAGCATGCCATGGGCCAGGTGCGCGACAAAATTGCGTTTCAGATTGCGCTGAATTTCGATGTCATAGCGACGCTCAGCGTGTCTGGTCGCGAGGGACGGTTCGGGCAAGTTCGGGGTACTCCGGCTGGTAGCGGTGGAAAGCGCCGGTAGTATAGCAGAAAACAGGGTTTGTCAGCGGCAGCTGTAGCTGCCGCCCCCTCAGGTTTTATGTTAGTTGATGCCCAGACGCGCAGACAGCGCATCAGCCGGCATGTAACCAGATATCAGACTGCCATCTTCCAGAATCAGTGTCGGTGTACCGGTCACACCCATCTCACCACCCAGTTCATACTGCTCTGCTACCGGGTTATCGCAGGTGAGAGGTGGAATGCTGGTACCAGACTTGGCCTTGGTCAGGGCCATCTGGGGATTATCAGCACACCAGGCAGAAACGATCTTGTCATAGGATGCTGAATCGATACCTGCCCGGGGATAGGCCAGGTAACGGACTTCAATGCCCCGACGATTGAGTTCCGGCACTTCCTGGTGCAGCTTTCGGCAGAAGGTACAGTCGATGTCGGTAAACACCGTCAGAACTGCTTTCGGATCACCGGAGTAGGGCTTGAAGACCACCATGTCTTTTTCGTCCAGCTGATCAAGCAGTGTCTTGCGCCGGATATTCCGCCCTTCCTCGCTCAGATTGGTGAACCGGTTAGGGTCAATTCTGAACAGGTCACCTACAATAAAATGAGAACCGTCTTCGGTCACATAGAGCTTCTGGCCGCCATTGATTTCAACTTCCCAGAATCCTGGCAGTACGCTTTTTTGCAGGTTGGAATAGGTAAGGTCAGGCCGCGCCTGCTTCAGTTTACCCAGCACTTCATTCTCGTCTGCGGCCACCGCAAAGGTCGTGGTGAACAACAGACACAGGGCGAGCAGCATTCCGCACTTCATGTTCGATTCCTTATTTCAGTCAGTTTCGGGAAATGGCAGCGCCTTTCCTCATCAGAACCCGCATTATAGACCGCTTTCTCACTGAATTACTTCTTCGATACTTCAGCAGTCAGACAGGCGAGGTCATTTAACCTCTGGGATGATGTACCTGATGGAGTTCTTTCATGCGCTGGCGGGCGACATGGGTGTAGAT
>JAGRIO010000382.1 GCA_020443225.1 Pseudomonadales bacterium | reverse complement strand
TGGCGCGGCTACGGCACTGGCTGAGCATATCGGCTGATGCGTCCAGGCCTTCGACTTCCAGCCCCGCCGCCAGCAAATCGAGCATGGGTAAACCGGTGCCACAACCGACTTCCAGTGCAGGTTCGCCGCCTTTGCGTACGAACCGGATGAAACGGTCAGAGCTGCCGATACCACCGGCCAGTGGCTCATAGAGTTCGGCGATCAGCCCGGAATAAAATTCAGCAACACCAGGTTCTTCCTGTGCCATTCGTTGTGTCCTGCGTCAGTCGGGTTAGCTGTCATGCTCTGGCTGTAGCGGAATGTCACTCATACAGGCTCACCGCAGTGACATTATCCACGGTATGTTTGTTTTACCTGAACCCTGCCAGGAAAGTTGTGCATAAGCTGGTGGTTCAAGTTTTCCCTGATTTTCTCCGGTGAGCAAGCTGCAAATCATCAACATAGCTGCAAGCAGCGATGTGACCGTCCTGACATGATTCCAGCGCAGCCACTCACGCATGTAGCTCTGCCATTGCTGGCGACTGCTTTCGGCGCCAGGGTCAACACACTCAAGGGTCTTGTTCAGTGGTACGTTAAACCTGGCCGTCACGAAGAAAGTTCCGGCAAGATAGCAGCAGGCCCCCGCGATGGAAAGATAAGCAGAAAGTGAAACGGTACCTGCAGGTGCCTGCAATACAGTGGCAACTGCAGACCAGCTGCAGAGCACCGCAGTACCCACAAAGATGCCCAGAAAACCTCTGTTCAGCACTGTGACGTTGATCCATTGCATGGCCAGGATAGCAGACCTCTGGGGCAGGGCTTCCAGCGCTTTCATAACGAAGTTAGAGAAAGCGAAGAAAACCCCGGCCATAATAGCGGCGCCTGAAATTGACAGAAAAGCGGGTAATGTCGTTAGCATACTGTCAGTTAGCATTGAGAATGACATCACGCTGCCTTTTTCCATTCACCAGATTGAATGGCCTTGCTGACAAAAGTCCGGAAATCACCCGGTGCTCTGCCCAGCGCACGCATTACGCCATCACCGGTATGGGCATTGCGGCCATCGAGAACTTCCGTGAACAGATAGTTCAACAGCCAGATGAAGTCATCAGGTGCACCGCTGCCCGCGAGTCCTTCAGTAAATGCTGCCTGACTTACCGGGAAGAAGCTGACAGCCCTGCCAGTGCCAGCAGAGATCAGGCGGGCGACCTCCTCAAAGCTCAGCAACTCTGGCCCGGTGACGTCATAAATCTGCCCGTGATGATGTGCTTGCGTCAGCGCAGCAACGGCAACTTCTGCCAGGTCGTCAATGTCCACGAAAGGTTCTGGCACGCCTGCGGCCGGCAACATGATGACGCCTTCATCGACCATATGACTGAAGTCTCCTTCTGAGAAGTTCTGCGCGAACCAGGCTGAGCGGATCACGGTCCATTGCATACCGCTGTTCATGATGATCTGCTCACAGCCTTGTGCTTCTTCCTCACCACGACCAGACAACAGCACTACCCGCTGGACACCGCTTGTCCTGGCTGCGGTGACAAAGCGCGAGATCAGCTCTGGTGTGCCTGGTACAGCCAGGTCCGGGCTGAAGGCGATATAGACGGCGGTGATGTCCTGCAGGGCCGGTTGCCATGTGCGCTCGTCATACCAGCTCATGGGAACCGGTGTCTGCCGGCCGACCGACCGGACTTTGCGACCTTGCTTTAACAGTAAGCGCGTAACCCGATGGCCTGTTTTGCCGGTTCCACCGGTTACCAGGATTCTTTCCGCCGTACTTGCAGGTGAAATCGGGTGTGTTGTGGCGGTCGTGGATGATGAGTCCCTTGTGGACATCCCAGTATTCATATCAGTTTTCATATCAGTATTTATATCAGTGCTCATATCAGCGATATCTCCTTGTCGGTAATCCATACCCAGGCGTGGGTTTGCGATGGTCCGGTTGCGTATGGAGGTCTGTTGTACGGGTCCCGGTTGATTCGGGGTTATGTCGCTTGACACGGTGTCAATTGACATTGTGTCAAGTTAAGGTAGGCTTTACAGCATGTCAAGTGAATCTGAACAATCAAAAGCTGCTGATACGCCGACCCGAATCCTTGAAGCGACAGTCCGAATTCTGGAAGCGGAAGGTGGAAAGGGCGTCAGAATGAGTGATATCGCGCGGGAAACGGGGATATCCCGGCAGGCGCTTTATCTGCACTTCGCCTCGCGGACGGAATTGCTGACAGCGGCAACCCGCTGGGTGGATGAGCAACTGGGGCTGGAAGAACGCCTTGCTCCTTCCCGTCATGCCCGCTCTGGCGAGGAACGACTGGCGCTCTATATTGAGCTCTGGGGTAACTATATCCCTGACGTATATGGGGTGGCCAAGGCGCTGATGCTGGCAGAAGCGGGCGATGAGGCAGCTGCCAGTGCCTGGCGAGACCGGATGCTGGCCATGAAAGACGGATGCCGGGCGATTGTGGAAATGCTCGCAGCTGAAGGTCGGCTCAGCCCATTGCTGGCAGTACAGCCGGCTATTGATTCCCTCTGGACTCTGATGCTGGTTCCCAACTGGGAGCACCTCACGCAGGTGTGCGGCTGGTCCCGGGAAGAGTACATCGAGCGAATCACGCTGATCGCCCGGCAAATGCTGCTGAGCCCTGCTGATCAGGTCTGAGGCTCAGCAGGGCAGATTGCTGTTCAGGCGTCAGCGGCTATTTGACTGTAACACCCAGACCGGCTGCCAGTGCACTCAGGTGCTCCTTAGCATAGCGCCAGCCCAGTGCTGTTTTGGGAATGGCCTGAAAGGCGTGGCAGCCGCCCCCATATACTGCCAGATCAGTATGCACGCCAGCACGCATGAGGCGATTGGCATAGTCGATGTTCTCATCCCTGAACAGGTCCAGTGAGGCGGTGAGTATCCATGTGGGTGGCAAACCTGCCAGGCTTTCCGCCCGTGCCGGTACCTGCGGTGCCGCTGCCGGGGCAGAGCCCAGATATGCCGTCCAGCCAAAGCGGTTACAGTCGCGGTTCCAGACAAATTCACCGACCAGCGGGTCGCCGGGCTGTTCCGCAGTACCGGTCCGGTCATCCAGCATGGGGTAGGTCAGATGCTGGTGACAGAGAGCATAGCGCCCTTCGTCCCGGGCGTGCAGCGCCACCGCAGCAGCCAGACCGCCGCCTGCACTTTCACCACCGACAGCTATCCGGTTCGGATCAATACCCAGCTCAGAGGCCTGTTCATGCAGCCAGGCCAGACCGGCATAACAGTCTTCAAGTGGTGCTGGTATCGGATGCTCCGGCGCCAGCCGGTAATCCAGGGAAATGACCGAGCAGCCGCTGTGGTGCGCCAGGGCGCGGCAGAAAGGTTGGTGGCTCTGCAGGTCTCCGATCACCCAGCCACCGCCATGGATATACAGGATCAGCGGCCTGCCGGCCCCCAGGGCGTTGACATAAACCCTGGCGCCGATGGCGACGTCACCCACCGTTATCCGCATATCGATTTGCGGCATGCTGCAGCGGTCGCGGCGCCAGTTCCAGGCGCTCTCGAGCCGGTAGAACCCGCGCAGGCCCCAGACTTTGAGGGGCTGCAACAGGCCGGCGAGCCAGTTTATGA
>JAGRIO010000381.1 GCA_020443225.1 Pseudomonadales bacterium | reverse complement strand
CTACCCACACCCAGGCGGCATCTACCGGCAACTGGGGTATACCCAGGGTCGTTGTCAGCCAGGAAAACACCAGCCCGGAGAAACCCAGCTTCAGAATACTGACCAGGCGGCTCAGCACCCCCATCTGCAGACTGTTAACCGTATCATTCACCCGGTAGGTCTGTTTGCCCGACAAGGCACCCCACAGAGCTTCAAGAGCCACTGCCAGAATAAAGAACGGAATGGCCAGCTGAACATAATTCACGGTCGGTCAGACTCCTCTGCAATCTGCGGACTTGCAGCTGCCGGTCCTGGTGCCGGCTTTTTCTGCGCCAGGCCCGTCACCGTGCTGATTCCGATACAACCCGCCCGGTCATGAATCAGGCACTGCCCGATAGCAATACCGTCGGTAGCCTGATGATTGACCACTTCCATACCCAACCAATCATCGACACTATAGCGATGCAGATACAGCGTCACATCTGAGTTGATGTAACCAAGTCCACCGTCTCCGGAATTAGACCAGGGGTTGGTAAAGTCCGCGACCTGGGCCACTCTGACGTAAGGGGTGGCAGGCTTGTCATCACAGAACAGGCGGGTATCCCGCAGCCACATGGCTTTTTTCCCGAACTTGCCCATCGCCCCGTAAACAGGTTTACGCTCCCGGGTTGAACCGGCTCCCAACCCAGGGTCCGTGGCACTGATATTTTCTGGCATGGGCACATGCCAGGGTTCCGGCTTCCAGACTTCGATAGCGGAGTTCTCGGTCCTGCGCAGCAACTGGCAGGTGGCGCGCGCCATACTCTGCCCTTCGGAGATAAATTCCGCATCAATCACCTTGATCCGGTAGCCATCGCGAACAACCCTGGTCTCAATCGTCACCGGACTGAAACCCGGTAACCGGTACATATCAACCGTCAGACGTGCAGGCAGATAGTCATCACTGCCGAAGTTCTGCTCAATGTGCCATGCCAGCAGGCTGAATATGGCAGAACCACTGAGCGAGGCAGGGTCCCAGGGGCCGCGACAGGCCAGTCCTGGCAGATAAGTATCGCCTTCAGTGGTAAAAAAAGGGTCGGTGCTGGCGGGCAGCAGGGGGCCGGATTTCGTCATGGGTTCGCTGGGTCTGTGTTACTGAAACAGGGTCATTGGCTGACCTTCACGGCGTCTCCACTCAGACGCCGGGAGACACCATATATGATACTTCCCACCCCGATCAATGCGAGCCCGAAAAGTCCCTCCACCGGGCGGTTAATCAGAATATAGACCAGCGTCCAGAGTGTGATACCCAGATATACCAGCGGTGTCAGCGGATAGCCCCAGGTCTTGTAGGGCGCATCTTCCCCGATTCTGCGCCAGCGCAGTACAAATACCCCCATGACGGCGAACAGGGTATTGATGCCCAACACGAAACCTGAAAACACCAGCACTGATTCAAAAGTAGAGGTCAGGATAAAGACCAGCGTCAGCGCAGACTGAAACAAAATGGCACTTACTGGCACACCCTGCCTGACAGCCGCAAGAAAGCGGAAGATACGAAAGTCCTCGCCAATCACCTGCAATACCCGGGGACCAGCCATAATCATGGCGCTGACCGTCGAAATCAGCATCAGCGACAGAATGCCGCCCATGACCTGCCCGGCCTGTGTTCCGAATGCGCCTTCTGCCACCACAAAGCCAATTTCTATCTTCCCTTCCAGTGCATCCATCGGCGCGCCCAGCAGGAATGCCACATTCAGTAACAGGTACAGCAACATCACCAGCAGGGTGCCGGCAAACAGAATCAGTGGCAGATTGCGACGCGGATCTTCCACTTCATTAGTGATATAGGTCGCGGCATTCCAGCCGGTATAGGCATAATTCACGTAGATCAGCGAAATGGCAAAAGCGCCACTGAATATCAGTTCACTGTCACCGGTCGCCGGCAGGAAGGTCACCGGCTGATGCTGCCCGGCCAGCAGGAATACCGCCAGGCAGAATCCCAGAATGAGCAGTACTTTCAGCGCCGTCATGACCGACTGCATACCACCACTGGCATTGCGGGACACACAATGCAAAAGGGTCAGCACCAGCACCAGTACAACAGCGGCCAGTTGCGCATTCAGATCGGGAAACAGACCCGAGAGATAGGCAGAGAAGGTCATGGCTGCCAGCGCAGTAGGTGCAGCAAAGCCAATCGTGACTGACACCCAGCCCGATACGAATCCCGCCAGTGGATGCCAGCTGCGGCTGAGGAAATGATATTCACCACCGGATCTTGGTAACCGGGAAGCCAGCTCTGCATAACACAAGGCACCACACAACGCCGCCGTGCCACCCACCGCCCATAACATCAGAATCACAAAGGGTGAGCGGATGTCCATTAACTGAAAACCCAGGGAAGTAAATATCCCGGTACCGACCATATTGGCGACTACCACCGCAATGGCTGTCGAAGGGGAAAAACTGCGCTGATCTGCCATACTTAATTGTCTGAAGAAACAGACTGAAGACTACCCCACAAGGGAAGTTAAAAACACCTGTCAGCCTGACTGACCAAAACGCGGGTGCGGCACGCCTGCCATATGCTGCGCTCTGCGAATTCAGTTAGAATCGCGCATGATTGCGCTGGGCCACCGGCCCGTAACCTGCATACTCAGCCGGCAAATAGCGTATTACAAAAGCACTGAAGTCAACCAACAGAGAGCCTGATGACAAACTCCGGAACGGTACTAGGCAAGCTCGGTATGCTGTTCATACTGTGCCTGCTGTCGGTCGTCTGCCAGGCTCAGCCGGTGATTCTGTCGACCCACAATACCGGGGTCATCGACCTGGCATTACATCTGGAAAAATTCCCTGACCCCAGCCGCGAACTGACCATCGACGACATCCGCGAGTTACCGGACGCAAGCTGGCAACAGAACGAATTGCCCTTTATTTCTGGACCTGTAACCCACGACGCGATCTGGTTCCGCTTCACCGTTCAGACAAGAAAGCCCGGTGAGCACCGCTGGGTACTACAATCGCGGGACAGCCTTAAACAGCAGTTTGATCTCTGGATTCTGCGGGACGGGAAAGTCGCAGAGCATTTGCAGGCCCGGCCGGCTGAAGGATTCAGCCAGCGGGTCATACAACACCGGGATTTTGTTTTTCCGGTAGAACTGTCGGACTTTTCTGAATCTGTTTTCTATATTCGTGTCACCACCAACCAGCGGCTGGTATTTCCGCTCGAGTTAATGCCAGAACGCCTGTTCCATGAACGGGATCAGTTTCATCTGCTGCTGATGGCCATGAATGCCGGCATCATGCTGGTCATGCTGGTCTATAACCTGTTCATATATTTCAGCACCCGGGACATTTCATATCTTTACTATGGTGGCATCGTTATCACCGCAGGTCTGTTCTTCGGCGCCATGGACGGGCTGGCATTCCAGTACATCTGGCCCGACCTGCCTCAGGTTCAGATCGCTTCCAGCATGGTATTCGGCATTCTGACACCAGCCTTTGCGGCATTGTTTACGATGCACTTTCTCAACATCCGCGAACGGCTGCCATTGATGCGTAAGTTGCTACTGGGTTATGTCGTCTGCAGCGTCCTGATTACCCTGTTCCCTATTTTTGGAGAT
>JAGRIO010000380.1 GCA_020443225.1 Pseudomonadales bacterium | reverse complement strand
TCCACCTCATAATCTGACCGAAGTGGTGAATGCCTGTCTGGCACTCATTAAAGATCCTGAGATCGATATCGACGGTCTGATGGAGTATGTCTTCGGGCCGGATTTCCCCACCGGCGCCATTATTAATGGTCGTGCCGGTATCGTTCAGGCATATCGTACTGGTCGGGGCCGTATTCAGGTCCGGGCGCGCTGCGAAATAGAAAGTGATGAGAAAACCGGCAAAGACACCATCATCATTAAGGAAATCCCTTATCAGGTTAACCGGGCGCGGCTGATCGAGAAAATTGCCGAACTGGTTAAAGAGAAGAAAATTGAAGGGATTACGGAACTGCGGGACGAATCTGCCGCAGATACCCGTATTGTCATTGAGCTGCGCCGTGGTGAAGTTGGCGAGGTTGTGCTGAACAACCTGTATGCCCAGACGCAGCTACAGAATGTTTTTGGTATCAACATTGTCGCGCTGGTGGATGGTCAGCCAAGAGTCCTGAACCTTAAAGAGGTGCTGGAAGCTTTCATTCTGCATCGCCGCGAAGTAGTGACCCGAAGAACCATCTACCTTCTGCGCCGGGCGCGGGCGCGCGGACATGTGCTGGAAGGGTTGGCGGTTGCGCTGTCTAACATCGACCCGGTCATTGAGCTGATCAAGAATTCTCCGAATGCCGCTGAGGCTCGTGATCGTCTGGTGGAAACGCCCTGGCGGTCAGAAAATGTGCAGCGCATGCTGGAAAAAGCCGGCCCGGATGCAGCCAAGCCGGAAGACATGGATGAACGTTATGGTCTGAAGTCAGACGGTCAGTACTTCCTGTCGCCAGAGCAGGCACAGGCTATCCTGGAAATGCGGCTTAACCGCCTGACGGGGCTGGAGCAGGAAAAGCTGCTCAACGAATACGAAGAGATTGTTAACACTATCGCTGAGTTGCTCCAGATTCTTGAAAGCCCGGACAGGTTGATGGAAATCATCACTGAAGAGCTGGAAGCTATCCGGGAAGAATATGGTGATGAGCGCCTGACGGAAATCGTCGCGACTCAGGAAGATCTGACGATGGAGGATCTGATCACCGAGCAGGATATGGTGGTGACCCTCTCTAATGCAGGCTATGCCAAAACTCAGCCGATTACCGATTATCAGGCGCAGCGCAGGGGTGGGCGTGGACGTTCTGCCAGTGCGGTAAAAGATGAAGACTTCATTGCGCATCTGATGGTGGCCAACACCCATGACACCATTTTGTGCTTCACCGACAAGGGTAAAGTTTACTGGTTGCGGGTATTTGAAATTCCGCCTGCTAGCAGGGCTTCCAGAGGGCGGCCGATGGTGAATATTCTGCCGCTGGAAGACGACGAAAAAATCACTGCCATGTTACCGGTACCGGAATACAGCGAAGACCGCTTCGTGTTCATGGCCACCGGTAATGGCACGGTGAAGAAAACGCCGTTGATGGATTTCTCCCGTCCCCGCAAGGCTGGTCTGATCGCTATCGAACTCGAGGAAAACAACACACTGGTCGGCGCCTCTGTGACTGATGGTCAGTCTGATGTCATGCTGTTCAGCAGTGGCGGCAAAGCGATTCGGTTCCGTGAAAATGATGTTCGTCCCATGGGGCGTACTGCCCGCGGTGTCAGGGGGATCAAACTCAAGGGTAATGAGCAGGTAATTTCACTGATTATTCCTGATCAGGAAGGGGAGCTGCTGATTGCCAGCGAAAATGGGTATGGCAAGCGCTCACTGCTGGAAGATTACTCTGTCATTGGCAGAGGTGGTCAGGGTGTCATTTGCATGAAGCTGAGTGAACGTAACGGTCCTCTGGTCGGTGCCATTCAGCTCTATGCCGGAAACGAAGTCATTCTGATCAGCGACCGCGGTACGCTGGTGCGAACCAAAGGCGAAGAAGTTTCGTTGCAGGGGCGGAATACCCAGGGTGTCAGGCTTATCAACCTCTCCGCCGGCGAAGTGCTGGTGGGGCTTGCTGGTGTTGAAGAACCTGAAGATGCAGCTGCTGATGAAGGGCAGGACGGACAGGAAGATCAGGAAGATCAGGCAACCGCTGCAATTCCGGCGCCTGAGAGCGGTAGTTCGTCTGATGATCAGGCGGATCCCACACCTGAACTGTGACCTGGCCTGTTTAGTTTCAGATCCTGACATGTCCCTGAGCCTGCTTTCCACGCGACCATTCAC
Source organism: Pseudomonadales bacterium (assembly GCA_020443225.1). GTDB lineage: Bacteria > Pseudomonadota > Gammaproteobacteria > Pseudomonadales > Azotimanducaceae > UBA4582. The sequence continues at coordinate 1,413 of JAGRIO010000380.1, read as the reverse complement.
CGCTGATATTGATAGCCGGAGAAATCATCATGTCTGACACTGGTGACCGCCTTGCGGAACTGCGCCGCCAGATCGATGCGCTGGATGGCGACATTCTTGAATTGCTGAATCAGCGTGCCCGCTGTGCGCTGGAAGTGGCTGAAGTGAAACTGGCTGAATCAGGCGATCAGGCGCCGGTTTTCTATCGCCCGGAACGTGAGGCCCAGGTGCTGCGCAGCATTGCTGAACGCAATCCGGGGCCGCTGAGTGATGAAAAGGTGGTGCAAGTCTACCGGCAGATCATGTCGGCGTGTCTCGCGCTCGAGGAGCCCCTGAAAGTGGCCTATCTCGGACCTGAGGGTACCTTTACCCAACTGGCAACCCTTAAGCAATTCGGCAGCGCTGTGATTGGCATGCCGATGATCACTGTTGATGATGTCTTCCGTGAGGTCGCAGCTGAAAACTGTAACTATGGTGTGGTACCCGTTGAAAATTCGACGGAAGGTGTCGTCAGTCATACACTGGATAACTTCCTCTCTTCTTCCCTGCGAATCTGTGGCGAAGTCGAGCTGCGCATCCATCATCATCTGATGATTGCGCCGGATGCAGACCCGGACAAGATCCTGCGCATTTATTCTCACCAGCAAACCCTTGGTCAGTGTCGGCGCTGGCTTGATGGCCACTATCCAAAAATACCGCGGATTACTGCGACCAGTAATGCCGAGGCGGCCAGAAAGGTGCTGGAAGAAAAGGACGCTGCTGCGATAGCGGGTGAAATTGCCGCCGAAACCTATGGGCTGAAGATTCTGTCCAAAAAAATTGAGGATGAATCCGATAACACCACGCGTTTTATCGTTGTCGGGCGCGAGTCAATCGCACCCAGTGGCAAGGACAAGACTTCGATAATGGTCTCGACCCATAATCAGCCCGGTGCCCTCTACAAGCTACTGGAACCCTTCCACCGGCATGACATTTCGCTGACTTCCATTGAAACCCGGCCGTCACGAACAGGTATGTGGTCCTATGTGTTTTTCATCGATTTCGAAGGGCACGAGCAGGATGAACTGGTTCGGCAAGTGCTGAAGGAAATTGACAGCGATGCACTGGAAGTGAAGATGCTGGGTTCTTACCCGCGGGCACTGAATCACAGCTAGAAAATTGAATTGACCACCCTGATGCACCGGCATCAGCTATCAGCAAGAAGGTAAATATGAGTGCAGATTTCTTTTCGCTAGCATCACCAGGTATCCGTGGTCTGCAGCCTTATCAACCAGGTAAGCCGGTTGAAGAACTGGAGCGGGAGCTCGGCCTGACCGACATCGTCAAGCTTGCCAGTAACGAAAATCCGTTAGGACCATCACCCAGCGTTATAGAGGCCATAGACCGTGTTGCCCGCGACATGGCGAGATATCCTGATGGCAGTGCCTTTCGCCT
>JAGRIO010000379.1 GCA_020443225.1 Pseudomonadales bacterium | reverse complement strand
AGGGCACCATTTCCTGCCTGATTTTATTGCTGTTGGGCATTGAAGTTTTGAATAAATGACGCAATATTAGGGCAGTGACGGGTGATCAGTGCCCGGTGTTTGTGAATTTTACTTCCAGCGCAGCAGCGCCCGAGAGAAAAGAGGTATCAATGAGTAACAGCTTCGAAGACCGATTTCTGCCTGAAACCCGGGGATTGGGCCTGATTCCAATGGTGCTGGAGCAGACCGCCCGGGGTGAACGCTCCTACGACATCTATTCCCGTTTGCTTAAGGAAAGGATTATCTTCGTCGTCGGTCCCATTGATGACAATGTGGCGAACCTGGTGGTTGCGCAGCTATTGTTTGCTGAGTCAGAGAACGCAGATAAGGATGTGCAGTTGTACATCAATTCACCGGGTGGGTCAGTTACCGCCGGGCTCGCGATTTATGACACCATGCAGGTAATTAACTGTGATGTCAGCACCCTCTGTATTGGCCAGGCCGCCAGTATGGGAGCGTTTCTGCTGGCAGGTGGTACCAAAGGCAAGCGCGCATGTCTGCCGAACTCGCGAGTGATGATCCACCAGCCCAGTGGTGGCTCACAGGGTCAGGCCTCTGATATTGAAATTCAGGCGCGTGAAATACTGTTCCTGCGTAGCCGTCTGAACGAAATTCTTGCGCAGCATACGGGTAAAACCGTAGAACAGATTGCAGTCGATACAGAGCGTGACAATTTTATGACGGCCAGTGATGCTGTGGCGTATGGGCTGGTTGACAAAGTTCAGGAGCCGCGTGCCGGCAAGGTATCGGTTTGATCGAACAGAAGCGCGATTCCGAGTTCTCATTTGGTATCGTTTTATATAATATTTAACTGGTTTTTACAGGAACTGCACGATCGAGCAACCTCAGGGCGGAGAGTGATTTCTCAGCCCGGGGGGATCAGGGTAGTAACAGGGCTCTCCGTAGCAGGGGCCCGGTATCAGGTTCTGCATTGCAGCCGTGCTGCGAAAACGCCGGTCAGGCGCATGATGCATTCGATCCTTGTTTCCACTGATGGATAGCTCATTCGATAGAGATTCGATAGTGAATCGTTAAATAGTTCCGCTGTCTCGCCGTTGATCCAGAGAGCCCGGTGAACAGTATGGTAAACAGTCTTTAGCTTTAAACGAGGTCTGGTAATGTCTGACGAGCACGACAGCAACAACGGAGACGGCAAGCTGCTACACTGTAACTTCTGCGGCAAGAGTCAGCATGAAGTACGTAAGTTGATAGCCGGTCCTTCCGTCTATGTCTGTGATGAGTGTGTTGAACTCTGTAACGATATTATTCGTGAAGAGTTGCAGGAAACAGCAGACGAAGGCGAGAAGAAAAAGCTTCCGACCCCCCGGGAAATCAAAGATATTCTTGACGAATACGTAATCGGTCAGCACTGGGCGAAGAAAGTCCTGTCAGTGGCGGTTTACAACCATTACAAGCGCCTTAACTATTCTGGCAAGAAAGACGACGTTGAACTGCAGAAGAGTAATATTCTCCTGATCGGTCCTACTGGCACCGGTAAGACGCTGCTGGCCGAGACGCTGGCGAGACTGCTGGATGTGCCCTTTACAATCGCTGATGCCACCACCCTGACAGAAGCCGGTTATGTGGGCGAGGACGTAGAAAACATCATCCAGAAGTTGCTGCAGAAGTGTGACTATGATGTCGATAAGGCACAGGTAGGCATTGTTTACATCGATGAAATCGACAAGATTTCCAGAAAATCTGATAACCCGTCTATTACCCGGGATGTCAGCGGTGAAGGGGTTCAGCAGGCCTTGCTGAAACTGATCGAAGGCACTATCGCGTCTGTACCTCCTCAGGGTGGGCGTAAACATCCACAACAGGAATTCCTGCAGGTTGATACCAGCAATATTCTGTTTATCTGTGGCGGTGCTTTTGCAGGTCTGGATAAAGTCATTCAGGACCGGTCGTCCAAACGTGGTATTGGCTTCGGTGCGGAAATCGACACAGAAGCCAATAAGAAGAATCTGGGTGACACGCTTCGCTCGGTCGAGCCGGAAGATCTGGTCCGCTATGGTCTGATTCCGGAATTTGTTGGTCGTCTGCCCGTCATTGCAACTCTGGATGAACTGGACACAGAGGCACTGGTCCGGATTCTGCGAGAGCCCAGGAACGCTTATACCAAGCAGTACTCCAAGCTGTTTGAAATGGAAGGGGTTGATATTGACTTCCGTGACGACGCGCTGGAAGCGATTGCCAAGAAGGCTATGGAGCGCAAAACCGGTGCCAGGGGTTTGCGGTCAATCCTTGAAGCTGTACTGCTGGAAATCATGTACGACATTCCCTCTGACGATGAAGTCACCAAGGTGGTCATCGATGAGAATGTTATCAATGGCACATCAGAGCCGATGCTGATTTACGAAAACCACGATCAGCCAAAGGTGGCACCAGAGTAAGGAACACGACAGGTAAAGGGGCTTCAGGCCCCTTTTTCCTTAATGAGAACAGTTTCCTGCTGAGGTTGGCTCAGTTCTTGCGCTTTATTCGGTGACAGACCGAAAGCGCTGCTCATCTGACACCTAATGCAGTGTCAGCTTGTCTCAGGTACAGTGGCAGCAATCGTTTTTTATTCCTCACAGGCTGATTTTTATCGCGTCAGTCAGTAGTGGGTGAGAATCAGGAGAGGTTATGACCAGCTTACAGAACATCCCGATCGTCACTTTGCGTGACATGGTGATTTATCCCCATGGCGTACAGCCCCTGTTTATCGGGACTGAGAAATCAATCCGGGCGCTCGATTATGCCCAGCAGAATGATAAGGACAAGCGTGTCCTGCTGGTCGCCAAGAAAGACCCGGAGAATGAAGAGCCGGGTGCCGGAGATCTTTACAGCTTCTGTACGGTGGCCACTATTCTGCAGCTGATCCGGCTGCCAGATAAAACCGTCAAGATTCTGGTAGAAGGTGGTCACCGGGCAGAGCTGACCCGGGTGGAAGATACGCCCGATTTCTTTATTGGCGACGTGAATATCATCGAAGAGCAGCTGATCAGTGCATCAGAAGCAGAAGCACTGGTTCGTTCACTGATGTCGGCATTTGATCAGTACGTGCAGTTGAGCAAGAAAGTGCCCCCCGAGGTGATGACTTCCCTGTCGAGCATTGATGACCCGAGCAGACTGGTGGATACCATTGCCGGGCAAATGAACCTCAAGCTGGAAGAAAAACAGCGAATTCTGGAAATGACCTCTCTGGATGAGCGCATCGAGCACATGATGAAGCTGCTGGAAGGGGAAATCGACTTGTTTAACGTCGAAAAACGTATTCGGGGTCGTGTCAAAAAGCAGATGGAGAAAAGCCAGCGCGAGTACTACCTGCACGAACAGATGAAGGCGATACAGAAAGAACTGGGCGACCTGGAAGACGCGCCGAATGAGATTGGCGCCCTGGAGAAAAGGGTCGAGCAGGCCGGCATGCCCAGGGAGGCCGCCGAGAAGACCCGCGCCGAACTGGCCAAGCTGAAAATGATGTCGCCCATGTCGGCCGAGGCGACGGTGGTACGCAACTACATCGACTGGATGTTGCAGGTACCCTGGAAGAAACGGTCACGGGTG
>JAGRIO010000378.1:1581-3615 GCA_020443225.1 Pseudomonadales bacterium | reverse complement strand
CTTCGCGATGCATCAGCGAGGCGCGGCGGCGAATACTCGGTTCCCCATTCACTGGAAGGCCATACGAAAATGACCTATACGCCGCTGCATGTTCGCATGCCGGAACACAGTGTTATCAATCTGAAAAATACGTCTTACAGCATCACCGCTGAGTTTACGGTCACCGATGCACCGGCATCAGGCGTGCTGGCCTGTCAGGGTGGCAACATGGCGGGCTGGAGTCTCTATCTTGATGAATCCGGCAAGCCAGTGTTCCTGTATAACTGCTTTGGCCATGACCTGACCTTTGTTAAGGGGAAAGATGCACTGACGGCCGGTGACCACAAACTCGTCGTGACCTATATGCACGATGGTGGCTTTGGTGCGGGTGGTGAAGCCACCCTGTCGCTTGATGGTGTTGATCTGGATTCCGCACGTCTTTCCCGCACCGTGCCGGTTATTTTTTCAATGAGTGGTGAAACCTTTGATGTGGGCCGCGATACCGGTGCACCTGTTGGTCCCTATCCCCATGACTATGCCTTCACCGGTAAGATAAAAGGCATCACGCTGGAGCGACTGGAAGAGCCAGACGAGAAGGTAAAGGCGCAGGAGCGTAAAGGCCGGTTTGAAGCAGGCCTGAGTTCGCAGTGAATCCGTCTGGTGATGCTACCGGAATACAATGCCGCTGGTGAAAACCAGCGGCTGATGCCGTGGCCTGCTAGCCTTTCGCAATTTCCCGCATGGCCAAGAGTTTCGACAGAAACTGCACCGAACCTGCCTGCGATGCCGTCGGCTGGCTGGAAAACTGCGCAATCACCGTGTTTGTCGAACCATTGATGTAGATGACCTGGCCATGAATGCCGACTGCACCATACTCCTGTTTCTCCGGGTCCAGAATCCACCACATATTCTTGTAATATCGCCAGGGCAGGCCAGCGTCGGTGTAGATGGTATTGCGCGCATAACGTTGCTCGTCAGTCGCATCCAGGTTGAGGGTTTCGTCAATCCACTGTGCAGGAATCAGCTGCTGGCCGTTGGCTTTGCCACGATTGAGTATCAGCTGACCGAACAGCGCGGCATCGCGCAGGGTGCTGGTCATGCCGCCGGTAGCTACGGGCATATAAGCACGGTCTACGACAATGGCCGCATCATGGTTGGTCCCTAAGGGCGACCAGATGTGTCTGGCAATGAATTCATGCAGCGGCATACCTGACAGCCGGGCGATCATCCAGCCAATCAGGTCTGCATTGGCAGAGTTGTATTCAAAAGTATCGCCGGGCTGATTGTGGGCTTCGGGTTTGATATAGCGGGCGAGAAAGTCATAAACCCCGTAGATCTCGGTGCCTTCAGGCTGTACATCCTGGGCGCCGGGCACGAATCCCAGCCCCAGTGCTGGTGCATAGTAACGAATAAATTCTGACTCAGGATCGACATAGTTTTCCTTGAACGCAATCGCAGAAGCGTGGTTCAGCACATCCTGAATCGTCGTGCGTTCGAAGGCGGAACCTGCCAGCTCGTCGATGTACTTCGCCGGTGAATCCGCGAGGTCAATGTCGACGGATTCCCGAAGTACCCCAAAAGCGATGCTGACCAGCGACTTGGTCATGGAATACCAGATGTGCCGGCTGTGCTCAGAAAAGCCGTTGAAATAGTTCTCGTAGATAATCTGGTTGTCCCGCAACACCAGAAAGCCATCGGCGTTGTGCTCTGCTAACAAATCGTCAAGGCCGAGCATCTTGCCATTGGCATCTTTGAACTGACGCTTCCCCAGTGAAGTATCAGGATTGCTGGTCAGGTCAGGCAGTGGACCACCACGGGGAATCATCGCGGTATGGGCGACGGAATCCATATTCCAGAAACCCCAGGTATTGAAGGGCGGTCGGTTGTAGTTCGCGAATGTCACCTGACTTTCGCGGGTGGCGGGAAATCCATTCATGACGTCTGGGTGTTTGTGTTTCATGCGGGTTCTTGGTTGTTATTGGACATTGGGGCTCATGATAGCGGGTAATCAGATCGAGAGCATGCGGGATTGATGGCGAAATCAGCCATCAGACA
>JAGRIO010000378.1:0-1551 GCA_020443225.1 Pseudomonadales bacterium | reverse complement strand
TGGTGCGGTGCGCAATACCTGTGCCGCACGCTCTGTACGTAGGGCACGCCACACCCGTGACCACAGGCTTCAGCGGAGTAGCTGGCGCAGCGCGCAACCCGGCAAATCAAAAAAATTTATTTGCTTGCAGTTCTGGCGCAGAGTCCATAGGGTTTGATAGCTACCCTTGAGAATTTGCTTCATGAACAATATCCGACCGGAAAAAAATCCCGTTTACTGGTTTTATGGTTCAGCCTCAGTTGCTTTCGGTATCAAGAACAACGCTTTCAGTTATCTTCTGTTGATTTATTCCACCCAGGTGCTGGGTATTCCTGGCTATCTGGCAGCCATGGCGCTTGCCATTGCAATGGCATGGGATGCGGTATCAGACCTTTTGCTGGGGCACTGGTCAGACAAAACCCAGTCACGGTTGGGGCGGCGGCACCCATTCATGTACGCCGGCTTTGTGATGTTGCCGCTGTCATTCTACGCATTGTTTAATCCACTTTTTGAACTGTCTGACACCATGGCCTGGTGGTACCTGCTGGCCGCAGCGATTCTGATACGCACCGCAGTGACACTGGTAGAGGTTCCGTCTGTTGCGCTGCTGCCGGATCTGGTGAAGGACTACGATGAACGCAATAAATGGCTGGTGCTCAGGCATTCGTTTGGCTGGTATGGTGGCAATGGTATCCACGTTATCAACATGGCGATCTGGGTTGGTGCATTCGGAGTCGCTTCGTAAACCGGTTACTCAACCTATGGCATTGTCGGCGCGCTGATTATTGCGGCAAGCATTCTGATCTCCTCGCTCGGTACGCAGAAAGCAGCTTCTGCCATTCCACAACCCACAGAGCCATTTCTGTTCAGGGAAATATGGCGTGAACTGAAGCAAATCATGCAGTCAGTGCGTAACGTCAATTTTCTCTGGTTGTTTGTGTATTCGCTGATTGTTGGCGCGGCCGGTGGTATGTCTACCGCGTTATACCTGTACAACGTCACTTACTTTTTCGAATTTACCGGTTCGCAGATCGCAGTTACCGGCTTGTTTGTGTTTGCCTCTCCGGCCATTGCGTACTTCCTTGCACCGGCGATGGGGCAGGCACTGGGTAAGAAGAGGGCAGCCGTGGCGGCGCTGGTGGCTGCCATTTTCCTGTATCCCATACCGTATCTGATGGTGCTGACTGGTCTCTGGCCGGAACCGGGAAGCTGGAACAGTCTGTTGATTTACTCTGTTTTTGTGATGTCTGAAGTGGTGGGCTTTATCGTTGGCGGGGTAATGCTGGACTCGATGATGGCTGATGTTGTGGAAGACAGTGAAGTGCAGACCAGCCGGCGCTCAGAAGGGCTGTTCTATGCCGCACGAAGTTTTGCCAGCAAAGCCGTCAGTGCACTGGGCATAGTGCTGGCAGGCTCAATAGTCTCGTTGGTGGGCATGGACGGGATCAAGAGTGTCGCTGATATGACCGATGCCATGCGTGCTGATCTGGCCAGTTTTTTCCTGCCAGCCTACTGCGGACTTTATTTTCTGGCGATTTACCTGATATCGAAGTACCGGATTGACCGGGAAAC
>JAGRIO010000036.1 GCA_020443225.1 Pseudomonadales bacterium | reverse complement strand
TGACGCTCAATGAAAGTGTCAGTGGCACGTCGGTAGCACTCACCAGTACTGGCAACTTTGATCTGGTTGCGGGTAAAACAGCGGCGGCGACCAGCGGTACTCTGAACCTGCAGACTGGCACGAATGTGGCGACTGCGAATACCACCACTATCAATGGCGTGTTGAGTGCCACCGGCGCCATGACCATCAGTGGTGATGTAAACCGTAACGACACACTGGACCTGAATACTTCGATTGCCAGCGGAGGTTCGCTGACGATTGAGAACTTCGGACTTGTTGACCTTGCCGGTGGTGTGTCACTAAGCGCTGCTGGTGACCTGAATATCTCCGCGAACTCAGCGATTAATCTGTCTGGTACCACTTCGCAAACCAATACGATATCTACCAGTCTGGATGGTGATATCAGCCTGGCGAATCTGACAGATTCAACACAGACTAACCTGACTGTCTCCAGCCAGGAACTGCTGACGCTTGCCGGATCTGATCTGAGCGGTGGTGTTCAGCAATATCTGGCGGATATCAACAACAACGGTACTGCGACCCTGACGCTGAATGACGCTGATACATTCACTGGCGGTTCAGTCACTTTCGACTCTGGTGGAACCGGGGTTGGTGACACGCTGGATATCAACGGTAATATTTCTGTGACTGGTGCGTTGCTGATCTCCGACTTCATCGTCGCTAATATTGATGCTTCTGCAACCAGAAGTATCAGCGCGGCTTCTATAACCGCAACCCAGAACATAGGTTCCTTTGTACTGGATAGCGGTGATGCAGCCGTAACTATCAGTACTACGGCTGATGGTAATGTGGCGCTGGACGAAATCGTCAGCAACAATACGGATGCAGCGGATCTGACAATTTCATCCGGTGGTAGCATCAGCTTTACGTCGATAGATCTGGATGGCGCTATTTCTGATGGGGCCCTGACGCTGAACCTGGATACCAATGGCTCCGGTGCTGCCGGTGCGCTGACCGTCACCGATGAAATGGCGAATCTTGCCAGCCTGACTATCACTGGCACCGGGACTTCGGATGATGTCACCCTGTCAGGCACCGTCAACACAACCGTTGGTAATATCAGTCTGTCGAATCTCGGCACGGTTACCTTTGATAAAGCAGTCTCGGCGACAGGCGCACTGGCGTTGCAGAATTTTGTACAGGGCGAGTTCAAAGCACCGGTATCTGCTGGTACTTCGGTAAACCTCAGTACCGGCACCAGTCTGATAGTCCGGGATACCCTGACTTCAGGCGCTGGAATCACCGTCAGTGATATTACCAGTACAGCGTTTGAGAAGAATGTCACGGCCGGTACGGGCGTCGCTTTCAGCAATATCAGTGATGTTTTCCTCAGGGGGATGAATGTTACTTCAACCAACGGTGATGTAGATCTCGATGGCGCCGGTACAGTGACGGAAGTGACTGTCTCAGGTAGTCAGGTCACGATCAGCACAGGCGGTGATGGCGACATCTTCCTGGCCAGCATGACAGATGCCAAGGATGCCTTGCAGACCACAGTGGTACTGAGTGCAGAAGGGGCAATCACGACCAGGGATATCGACCTCGGTGAAGATGTTGTTACCAACAATGGCATCCTGACTATCAATTCGGATACTGATGGAGATGGCACTGAATCGCTGGCGACGGGATCGATTATCAACGTTGCCTCTCTGAATGTCGGCGGTTCCAAGGAAGCGGATGACAGCGTCAGTATCGACGGTGATATCAATGCGACCGGCGATGATGGCGTCGACATTGGCGATACGTCCGATGTGGATCTTGGTGGCACGATTACGGCGACCAACTTCTCCGTAGAAGGGGATCTGACGCTGGGTCAGGACATGAACATCACCACAGGTAATCTGACAATTGGTGGAAATCTGACGCTGGAAAATGGCGTGGATATCAAGCTGTCTGCTCAGAATGGTTCTGTCACCATTGTCGGCAGCATTTCCGGTGATGCTGCTGCGGGTATCGAGAAACTCACGATTGAAGCCAATGGCTCGGGCAGAGTTTCGGTTGGTGATCTCTTTGGGGCTGGCACAAATGCCGACGCCAACGGTCTCACCGACTTCGCCGTGACTGCGGCAACTGGCGTTACGCTGAACAATGTCGCCATTACCGGCGGCATTGATATCACATCCACCGGAACGGTTACCCAACGTGATGGCACGCTTGTTTCTCTCGGTGGCGGACTGACCATTAATGCGGGCACTGTGATTCTGAATGCCTTGTCAGTGGCCGGAGCCTTTGACCTGACCACAACCAGCAGTGCCACGTTGGTGAACGATCAGTCGATTGACCTGGATGGAAGCATCGGGGGTGCATTGACCCTTACCGCCGAGAATGGCGACATTTCCTCCACTTCGCTGAACGTTGGTGGAAACAGTCAGTTCACTGCAGCAAATATTACCCTGGACAGTTTTGATTCCAGTGGGGTCATTACTTTCTCTGCCGCCGGTGGTGATGTCGGTATCACTAATGCCAGCGCCTCAAGAGTGCAGGGTAGTGCTGCGAATCTGTCGGTGACCAGTACCAGTGGCACGATCAGTAATGCCGGCATCCTGACAATCTCTGGCGCTGCCGAACTGACAGCCAACAGCGCAAGTGGTGGCGTCTCGCTCAATAATTCCGGTAACACTTTTGGGTCGGTGAGCGTTGATGCCGGTAGTAATGATGTCTCGCTCAGGGAACTGGACAGTACGTTACTGGGAGACGTCAGTGCTGGTGCCTTCAGTGTGACTTCTGATGAGTCTGTTCAGAATATCAGTGGTGCGACGATTTCCGTCAGCAGTGCCAAGTTGCTTGCCGGTGCCGGTTTTGACATTACGCTTGGTTCAAATGCTACTGATAACGTCGCCCTTACCAGTCTGGAACTGAGTGCTGATGACGTAGACATCACTGACCAGTCAGCAGGCGGGTTGTTGTTAGGTGATATTTCAGCAGGATCACTTTCCCTCGATACAAGTGGTCCGGTGGCTGGTCTTTCCCAGGCAACCATTTCGGTCACCCGTGCAGTCACAGTTGCTGCTGATGCCGGCAGTGCAGACATTGACCTTTCTGATTCCGTGAACACGCTGGGCACAGTTAACCTGCAGGGGCAGAATGTGCAGCTGACCGAAACTGACGGTATCAGCATTACCAGCCTGACAGCCGACACAGCAACGCTGACAGCGTCAGGACAAATTACTGATTCCGGGAACGTCGTGATTGCAGGCAGCGCAACCTTTACTGCCACCAATAACGATGTGACCCTTGATTCCGCCGGGAATAACTTTGGTCAGCTGACGATTACCGCTGATAAGGCGATCATTAATGAAAACAATGACACGCTCCTGGATCAGATTACGCTTACCGATGCCTTCCAGCTGACCAGCGGGGGCAATATCAGTGAAACGACTGATGCCAGTGTTTCTGTCGACAGTGTTTTCCAGGCCACTACCGGTAACGCATTCTCCGTTACCCTCAATGAGTCTGGTGCAACCAACAACTTCGGTTCGATTGACATAACGGGCGGTAGCGCAGACATTCATGAGCGCAGTGCAACGTTGATATCGGGGCTGGACCTGAATCAGTTCACCCTGGTGGCTGAAGGTGCGGTCACTGAGGCACAGGATGCCACCCTGAATGTGAACGGTGCTGCTGTCATCAGCACGCAGGACAATCTCAGTGATATTACGCTCACCAGCGGTATCAATGCCTTCGGTACCCTGTCGCTGTCCGGCAACCGGATTGCTGTTACTGAAACTGACGAGATGGTTCTTACTGGTCTGGTCGCCAGTGCTACTGCTGATCTGAAGGCCACAGGACTTCGTTCGACCGCACAACTCACCGTGAGTGGCAGCTCGATCTTCGATGTTGGTGCAGAAACCTCTGGTGTGATCTCACTGACAAACACGGCAAACAGCTTCGGCACCCTGACCCTGAAAGGTGGTGATGTGACCTTGCGTGAAGCTGGCAATATGCAGCTGCGCGAAGTCAGTGCGCTGACCAGTCTTGATCTTGCAGCCACCGGGGATATCTCCGATACAACAGGCAGCAGTATCAAGGCAGGAGAAAGTCAGTTAGTTGCTGGAGGAAACATTACGCTGGGAGATAACGACGGCGACAGTGTCAGTTTTGATTCAGTTGGCCTCACCGGCGCGACGGTGACGCTGACAGAATCCGACAGCACCTTGCTGTCCGGGGTCAGTGCAACGAATCTGAATCTGAGATCAGCCGCCAGCATCAGTGAAACCTCTGATGCTGCTATTGACGTCACCGACCAGGCGACACTGACGGCGGTCAATGTGACGTTGAACAATGATGCCAATACCTTTAACCAGCTGGCGCTGGATGTAGCAGGCACTGCGCGCATTCGTAATCAGGCAGACCTGAACCTGACCGGCGTTACGGCTGACTCTCTGGTTCTCATTAACCTGGGCAATGTCAGTGACAGTGGTACTGTCAGCACCTCTGTTGCTGCCGATATTACCGTTCAGGGTGGCGGTAATATTGTACTGGATGATGCCGACAACGCCTTTGGCACCCTGACTGCAGTTGCCGATGATGTCACGATCGTGACACGCAGTGATCTGACACTGCAGCGCATTGTTGCCAATAATCTCGCGGTCACAACCCTGCGTTCGCTTCGGGATTCTGAAACCCAGACCCTTAACGTTGGTAACACTGCGACGCTTACTGCCAGCCAGGATATCTCTGTCGGCACCCAGGGGGGCATCGCTAACTTCGGTCAGTTGTCCGTCAGCGGACGGAATATCAGTGTGACAGAAAGCAGCAGTACCTTGCTGAATGATGTGATCGCTCAGAATCTCAGTGTCACCTCTGCGGGTGCAGTGACGCAGAACGACGGTGCGATCAGTTTTACTGTTGCAGAACAGGCCACAGTTATCGCATCTGAAGGTAATGCAGACATTACGCTGAACAACAGCATCAATGATTTCGACACCCTGTCAGTTACTGGTCGTAACACTCAGATCACTGACAGTAGTGGCCTGACACTCAGTGGATTCGACGCGGCCCAGATGACTATCGTCGCTGGTGGAGCGGTCGTGCAGAATTCCGCGCTGGACGCTGAAACCCGGGTTGATGGTTCGCTGACGATAACAACCCAGGGTGCGCAGGCCAGTATTTCCCTGACAGATGCGAATAACCAGTTTGGTTCAGTGAATGTTCAGGCACCGGGTCAGATCGTTGTGATTAACGAGGTGGATGCCACCTCGCTTGGGCAAGTCAGTGCTGAAGATTTTACCCTGACCTCGGCTGGCACAGTGTCACAAGCAAGCGATTCTGTGCTTAGTATTGCCGGAGAACTGGCACTGACAGCAACAACCGGCGACATCAGCCTTTCACAGTCAGAGAATAACGCCGGGTCTGTTAATTTGCAGGCTTCAGGGTCGGTCGGCTTCACGGAACAGAGTAGTCTGCTTGTTGCAGGTATTAACGGTACAGATGTGACGCTGAATGCCGCGGGCGCAATTACTGACACGGCGGCAGCAAGAATTACCGCGACTGGCGAACTCAGCTTGCTGGCAGATGGCTTTAATATCACGCTGGGCGATGAAGGCGGAATTTTGCAAGCAGGCAGTTTGTCCGCTCAGGCTGCCGACGTTCAGTTGACTGAAACCGGTGGTTCTGCCCTGAATGTCTTTAATGTTGATAATCTGACTCTGGTATCTGGCGGTGAAATCAGTCAGACCTTCTCTTCCGATCTGCTGGTGCGTGATGTTGCAGACCTGAGTGCTAATGGCGGCAACAGTAATGTAATCCTGACCCGCAGTATCAACAGCTTTAACGAACTGGCGCTGACGGCCAATACGGTCACTCTGGTAAATGACCAGACCCTGATACTGCGAGAGACAGAAGCGACATCGCTGGATATGACCGTTAGTGGCGATATTATCCAGAACACTGATTTTGTGATCACTGCGACATCTGTTGATCTGGCTGCCAACAATGGCAATGGCCAGATCACACTGAATGATGCCGGGAACAGTATCCAGAACATTGCCCTGAATGGCAGTGACGTTGTGCTGACAACCACTACCTCAGCAGAATTGCGACAGGTGAATGCAGATACGCTGACCCTCACTTCCGGCGGCAGCGTGACTGATGGTAAGGAAGGTACTATCGCCATTGCTGGTCAGGCCACAATCGACGCTGCTGCCAACATTACCCTCGGTACCAATGACTCGGATGCTGTTGAACTTGGTGCAGTTGATTTTACCGGCAATAACATCACGCTGACTGAAACGGGTGATGTACTGATCAGTCAGCTCACCTCCCGGGGAACCCTGGCGATAACGGCGACCGGGACTTCTGTCACGTCAGCCGATGGTGCAACGCTCAATACCAACAACAATGCGACCTCCTTCAGCGTCGATGGCGGCGTTATTGACTTGTCGTCCTCTCAGAACCAGTTTGGAGTACTGAGCCTGAGTGCTGCCTCGGCGAGCATTGTCGAAAGCGAAAGTATCAGCCTCGACAGGATCACTACGAATTCACTGGTGCTCGATGCGGGAAGTTCGGCTATTGAGAACATATCGAGTGCGGTGATTGCTGTGAGCGGTGAGCTGGAAATGACGGCAGGCACAATAAATCTGGGTACTTCTGCGACCGATAGCTTCAGAGCCGGACGACTGTCTGTAGGTGGTCAGGGGCAGGTTACTATCACCGAAGATGATTCGAGTTCGCTGGGGATTATCGATGTGGCAGACCTGACACTGACGTCCAGTGGTCTGATCGAAGATGGTACAGGTTCAGCGATTACGATCAGTGGCAGGGCGGATCTGGTGTCGGCTACCGGCTCGAACATTGTTCTGGATGCTGCTAATAACCTGATTGCTACGCTGGCACTGGATGGTGCGATTATCGACGTGAACCTTGCAGACAACGTTGAAGTTACTGATCTGCAAGCAAGCAATACAGCGAGTGTCAGAGTAGCAGGTGACTTTGTGTTGCAAGAGCTCTCGGAAGCCAGCGTCAGCCAGCTGCTGACAATTGTTGCTGACAACATCACCTTTGACGCGGGTAGTCTGGTAACTACCGGTAGTCTCGATCTGACTGCTGATTCACAGAACGGTACTATTGCGCTGCGGTCGAATATCAGTCAGGCGGTTGTCGCAAACGCACTGGTAGACTCTGATGGTCGCTTTGTGGTGAAGGCCCCTGAAATCATTCTGGGTAATGACGGCACCGATATTACGATTCAGACACTCGGTGGCGCGAATGCAGGCAACCAGCTCTATGCCGGTGTGACCGCAGAGGGCGTGATCAGGCCTGAAGCAACCAATATCCGGATTGCGGGCATTGTTAATCTCGATTCTACGTACGGTGGCATTTCCACAACCGGCGCAGATATTGAACTGGCCAGTGATGGCGCCTCGGCTCTGGGTTCACTGTCAATAGAAGCCGGTGCTTCAGCTGCGACACTTAACATTCTGGCTGGTAATGCCGATGTCAACATCGGTAACTTCATCGAAGGTCAGGAAATCAATACCCTCTTTGTTGAAGCCGGTAATATCTCCGTAAACGATGTCTACCTTGCCGGAAATACGCTGACCCTGAATGCGTCAGATACGATCATCGCTAGTGGTGTTCTGCAGGATACGGTTGGTAAGATCAATATCGTTGCCACCAATGAGGTTACCCTGGCGAGCTCGGTAATCGCCAGTGCTAACGACGTGACCATACGTTCCCGTAATGCCACAGTTGATGCTCAGGGTGAAATCGCTACTGGAGAGGCCGGTTCGCTGGGCGTCAGTGCCGGATCAGCTATCCTGTTGGGCGGAACGGTTTCTGCCGGAACCGCATCGCTGACGGCGGTTGATAATATAGCGTTGAATGCCAACGTTTCAGCCAGTACTGGTGATATCGCCATGGTATCGTTGAAGGGGCGTGTTGATCAGGCTAAGAATACGGTTGTCGAATCGGCTGCGAAACTGACGATCTCGTCAGAAACAGGTATGGGTATTTCTACCCTGAAAGCGGCAGACAATATTACGCTGGCGATTCTCGCTGACAACCTGGAAGCAGGGCAAACGCCGCCGCTGTTTGAACGGGTCAATGACCCTATTGCCGCGAACTCTGGCTTCAGTGATATTCTGAGCAGTAATGGCCTGATTGCGTATCTGGCACCGACGGCAAATGTCGGCACGACGACCAATAACTTTGTCCAGCGTGCTGAAAGTGCCAATGGTGGTATTTTCTATGGTCTGCAGCAGGGACAGTTCTTCTCTGTTGACGTTGGCAGCAGTCCCACACTGGCGACCCTGAACAGTGCTGTGACAACGGACTTCCAGTCAATCTTCTCGACTGACACCGGTGGTGCACTTGGCGGTCTGCAGGATTCTACTTCTACAGATATTGCTGATCTGCAGAGCATTATCAGTGCCGCTGCCAGTGCTGTCAGTCAGCTATCGACCAGTTCCGGTGTTGCGGGTGATACCACTGCTGCTGCAAGTTCACGATCTACGGCTGCATCGCAGCGCGATGATGAAGAAGAAGTGGCAGAGGTAGACGAGCTGGCCTTCCAGGATCTTAAAAACTACGATGAGAACCCGCAGGGTATCCGCTTACCTGAGGACCAGGTCGCAGCGGTTGATGATCAGGGTAACGTCTGGTTTATGGTGACCCTGCGTGCGGGCGGTACATTGTTGCCGCTGAACCGTACCGCTCAGGCTGGGTACAGCGCCGGTGTTGATCACCATATCGACCAGGTAGTTGAAGTCGAATCACCTTACCGGCCATCACTTATCAGACTTGGTAACGGGTCTGGTCAGCTGGGCGGCGGCGAATAACCGGGAAACCCCTGTCTGAGAAAAGCGCCTGGCAGAGCCGCGCAGGCCCGCCAGGCAGCGTCTTCAGCGTATCTGCTTAACTTACCGTTGTGGTCGTCTTGGTTCCGTTCTGGCTGGCCTGCAGGTTTTCAAGTTTACTGGCAATCTCACCGGGTGAGCCGGTATGCCGTGCCAGTAAGCTGTAGAAGACCGGCACCACGAACAGGGTCAGAATTGTCGCCGTCAGTACACCAGAGAAAATCACGATACCCAGGGTGATACGGCTTTCACTGCCAGCGCCGGATGTAAAAATCAGTGGTAACGACCCCATGATTGTCGACAGCGCTGTCATCAGTACAGGTCGCAGCCTGATTTCTGCCGCCTGTACCAGAGCGTCCATGAACTCAACGCCCTGATCTCTCAGCTGATTGGCGAATTCGACGATCAGAATACCGTTCTTGGTCGAGATACCCACCAGTATGATAATGCCGATATCGCTGTAAATATTCAGAGTATCGCCGGCAATATACAGGCCTAACAGTGCACCAAAGGTGGCGAGTGGCACGGTGATCATAATGATAATCGGGTGAACAAAGCTCTCGAACTGAGCAGCCAGCACCAGGAAGACCACGAGCAGTGCCAGCAGGAAGGTGAATAACAGTCCACCTTCTGATTCACGGAGCTCCAGCGACTCACCTTTGTAGTCTGTCTGCGCTGTTGCCGGTAACTCTTCGCGGACGATATTCTCCAGAAATTTCAGTCCGTCATCCAGATTGTAACCCGGGTTCAGGTTAGCTGAGATTGTAATGGCGCGCAGCCGGTTGTAGCGGTTCAGCGTACCGGCGTCAGCAACGTTAGTAACTTTGGTGAGATTCGACAGTGGGATCAACTGCCGGGTCTGTTCTGAACGCACATAGAGATTGGTCAGGTCGTCTGCAGTAGCCCGCTGGTCATCAGATGCCTGTAAGATGACATCATATTCCTCTCCCTCATCCAGGAATGTCGTAACCCGTCGTTCGCTCATCATTGCCTGCAGGGTCTGACCGATCGCCTGAACTGACACACCGAGGTCTGCAGCCCGGGTTTTGTCAACTTCCACCAGCAATTGCGGTTTGGTTTCCCTGTAGTCCGACTGAATCCGGCTGAATCCCGGGTACTCATTGGCGCGTTCCAGAATGATGTCACGCCATTCCGCCAGCTCTTCGTAGGTACTGCCACCGAGCACAAACTGTACTGGCTGGCCGCCACCGCCTCGTTGCAAACCCGACCTCATAAAGGGGAAGGCCCGGATGCCGGGGATGTTCTGCCATTCGCGGACGAGTTTGCCCATAACGTCCTGAGTTGACTGACTGCGTTCCTCCCAGGGGGCCATGGTGATCAGACATACCGCGCTGTTTACAGTCCCGGCGCTGCCCCAGCCAGGCAGAAACACCAGATACTTGACCACATCGCCGGATTCCACAAAGGGGTCTATGGTGTCTTCCAGTTGCCGTAGCTGTTCCTGCATGAACTCAAAGCTGGCGCCTTCAGGCCCACTGATACGGGTAAAGAAAACTCCCTGATCTTCCGTTGGCGCAAAAGCGGTGGGTACTTCACGGACCAGTATCCAGGTACCTGCGCACAAGGTGACTACGATAGTTACGATGACCCAGGCATGATTGAGGCTCCAGTGCAGCCCATCATGGTAGGCACGCTGAACCCAGGCGAAACTACGGTCTACGGTCCGGGTAACCCAGCTGTCGTGTTCTTCATGGGACAGTAACTTCGAGCAGAGCATGGTCGTCAGCGATAAGGCCAGAATGGACGAGAAGATCACTGCCGTGCCGATGGTAACCGCCAGCTCCGCGAAAATGACGCCGAGATTGCCATCAAGAAAGGCGATGGGAACGAATACAGCCAACAACACTGCCGTTGTTGCGATAACGGCAAAGGCCACCTGCCTTGAACCGTGAAAGGCTGCCAGAAGCGGAGGTTCACCTTCTTCAACCCGGCGCTGAATGTTTTCCAGCACCACGATGGAGTCGTCCACCACAAGACCGATGGACAGCACCAGACCCAGCAGAGTGATGAGATTAACTGAGAACCCGAAGGCAGCCAGCCCAATGAAAGATGATATCAGGCACACGGGGATGGTGATCGCGGGAATAATCATTGCCCGTACAGTGCCAAGGAACATATAAATGACGAGGCTCACCAGTATCATGGTGATAGCCAGCGTCATGTAGACAGAGTTAATCGCCGTTTCGATAAAAACCGAATCATCAGAGCTGGCGATAAAGGTCATGCCATCTGGCAGGGCGCTGTTGATGGCAGCAGCCCGCAGATTGGTGTTACGCAGTACCTCAAGGGTATTGGCTGTGGATTGCTTAACGATGCCGAGTCCCACCGTTGGCACGGAATTGCCGCGAAACTCATTCCTGTAGGTAGTTGGGCCGAGCTCAACCCGCGCAACATCGCCGAGCCTGACGAGTTGGCCATCTGCACCATAGGCAATCGTCAGCTGGCGAAAGTCTGCCTCAGACTCATAGGCTCGTTTGACACGCACCGTGAACTCGCGTTCTTTCGAGTCAATGCGGCCTGCGGGTAGTTCGATGTTCTGGCGCCGCAAGGCACCTTCCACATCAGTGACGGTCAGACCTCTTGCCGCCAGCGCCTGACGGTCGAGCCAGATGCGCATGGAGTAGCGGCCAGCACCGCTGATGCTGACGCTGGCGACGCCGTCTATCACCGTGAACTGGTCAACCAGATATCGCTCCGCATAGTCCGTCAGCGCCATACTGTCCATGTTTTCACTGGTCAGTGAGAACCACTGAATGGGTCTTGCGTCGCTATCGGCTTTGGCGATCTGCGGTGGGTCAGCATCTTCCGGCAGGCGGTCGATGATTCTGGAAACCCGGTCCCGGACATCGTTGGCTGCCTGATCAATCTCCCGGTCGAGACTGAACTCGACCGACACTCTGGACGCGCCATCACGACTGGAACTGCTGATGGACTCGACCCCTTCAATGCCACTGATCTGATCTTCAATCAGCTGGGTGATTTTGGTTTCGATAATCTGCGCTGATGCACCCGGGTATGACGTAGAGACAGAGACCCTTGGGGGGCTGGTGTCGGGGTATTCCCGTAGCGGTAAATCACGGAAGGTGAGGATGCCAAAGGCACAAATCATCAGACTGATGACTGTGGCGAATACGGGACGTTTTACCGAGATATCGGAAATAACCATATCGCTCTCCTGATCTATGAATTGCCGCCGGGTCTGCCCGTCGGAGCACCGGCTGCTGGTTGCCGCTCGCCTTTTCTGATGACGGGGGTGCCAGGGGTTACCTTGATGACACCGCGGGTGATGACTTCATCGCCTGCCTGAAGCCCTGAAGTAACCTCGACCAGACCGGGTCTTCTGCGGTTGGTGGTAATCTCAACACGCTGCGCATTACCGTCTTCATCGACGGTGTAGACGTACTGGCGATTCTGAATGGGTACGATGGCTTCCTCGGGTATGGTCAGGGCGGTTACCCGGTCCTGTACCAGACTCACGGTCAGCAGCATACCGGGGCGCAGTTTCCGCTCATCATTGGGTAGCATGGCCCGCACCATGACCGAACGGGTAACCGGGTCGACCCGCGAGTTTATGGTTGCGACAGTGCCGGTGAATTGCAGGCCGGGATAAGCCGCACTTTCGGCAATGACCTCCTGACCCTGACGCAGGCTGGCCAGTACGTTTTCCGGTACCGCAAAATCCAGCTTGATAGTGCTGATATCGTCGAGGGTGGTTACCACGGTTGTGGGTGTCAGCAGGGTACCTGCGCTGATATTGCGAAAGCCAAGACTGCCACTGAACGGCGCCCGGATGAGCCGGTCATCCAGGCGGGCTACAATCGCTTCCAGCCGTGCCTCGGCCGTTTGCATCCTCGCCCTCTCTACATCTATCTGGGTTTCAGAAGCGAGCTTCTGAGCGACCAGATTCCTGACCCGGTTGAACTGACGGGTAGCCTCGTCAACAGTGGCCTGTGCCTCGGTGAGTTGGGCAGTTTCTTCAGAGTTGGTCAGTTCTACCAGGATAAAGCCTTCCTCGACGTACATCCCGTCTTCAAAATTCACTCTGCGGACGGTGTCTGTGACTTTCGCCGTCAGCTGAACTGATTCATTGGCCTGGGTCGTGCCGATGGCTTCTATCTTGTCGACTATGGTGCTGATGCTGGCAGGTACTGTTTCGACAACGGTGGCTCGGCTGCCTCTGCCGCCGCCGGCTTTATTGTCCTGGTTAGTCTGCCAGGTCCTGAAGGTAACAGCTGAAAGTCCAATAAGGGCCAGAATAAAAACGATAACAATCGGATGTCTGGTAAACAGCTTCAATGATTAACCCCATGGTCAGTTGGATAAGTAAATTGCCAAGCTGCAGGGAAGGTCGGGCATTGTTGGAATTATTAGGACGAACTCCGGTGCAAGCCTCTGATTATAGAGGCAAGCTTCCGACCAGTTCCAGCTAAAACGGTGCTGCCAGAGGCCTCAATGACACTGCCAGCTGGCCAGCAAAAATTACCGTCTGGTCAGTTTTCTGCTGCATGACTGAGGTACGCTCGCCAGTCAAATTGGATCTTTTGAATGGACTGACTTGCAGGCAGATTCTGTTGCAGACTAACAAGACTTTCCGTTTGCGATGGCAGGATCAGCCCGGGGCAAAGTTCTGCAAACGGGATGAGAACAAAGGCGTTGTAAAAGATCTCGGGTCTTGGCAGTTCAACGCCATCGAATGTGCCCTGTAACTCATCAAATGTCAGGATGTCGATGTCCAGATGCCGGGATGAAAACTTTTTGCAGTCTGGCGTGCGGCCAAATTCGATTTCGATCTGCCGGGTACGGGCAGCAAGCTGCGGCAGGGTTTCAGTGGTTTCTATCGCAACGACCAGGTTGATAAACGCAGGGCCGTCAAAGCCGATAGCTGCAGATTCGTAGAACCCGGATACGCTGATCAGCTCCCAGTGCTGTTCAATACGTTGTAGTCCTGCCGACAGGTTTCGCCATGGATCCAGATTGCTGCCGAGACCCAGATAGACGCGATGGGGATTCAAGCTGTGTCTCCGGGTCGGCTTCTGCGCAGGCTGATACCTACAGTCTCCGCATTGCTGACGGCGCCGGGCTTGCCGATTTTCATTACCACGTCGTCTATGGGGAACTTACCGAACAGAGCCGCAGAAAGATCGTTGCCCAGGGTTTCCAGCAACTGATAGCTACTGTTGCCAACAAACTCAGTGACAAAGGTTGCGATAGCGCCGTAATCAAGCGTGCTGGTGAGGTCATCATTTATCGCAGCAGGACGGGTATCGGTACTGAATTCCAGATCGAACACCAGTGTCTGGCGAATGGTCCGCTCCCAGTCATAAACCCCGATGACGGTCTCAACCTTGAGACCCTGAATATAAACTGTGTCCATCAGCTGCCCAGTTCGGTCATTGGCCAGCGGGGACGTACGATTATCGGCGAGTCTTCCTGATAACCCCTCTGTAGTTGCTGAAGGCCGGCGTAAGCAATCATGGCACCGTTGTCGGTGCACAGCTTCAGCGGTGGATAGTAAATGCGGGCCCGGGACCTGGCCGCGAGTTCATCCAGGGTGCGACGTATTTCGGTATTGGCGCTGACGCCACCTGCGACAATCAGCGAACGCAGACCGGTCTGCTCAAAAGCGCGTTTGCATTTGATACGGATGGTATCGGCAACCGCGGTCTGAAAAGCGAGGGCTATGTCGGCCTTGTCCTGCATCTCTGGCGCTTCGATGGCTTTCAGCGTATTCATGGTGAAGGTTTTCAGGCCACTGAAACTGAAGTCGAATCCGGGACGGTCGGTCATTGGCCGTGGAAACCTGAAACGTTCCGGGTTACCGCTGGCTGCCAGCTTCTGAATCGCCGGGCCACCCGGGTAGCCAAGCCCCAGCATTTTTGCGACCTTGTCAAAGGCTTCGCCGGCAGCGTCATCAACGGATTCACCCAGTAGCTGATAATCACCGAGATCCCGGCACAGCATCAACTGGGTATGACCACCAGAGACCAACAGTGCCAGAAACGGGTAAGCCGGCTTTTCGTCCCCCAGCATGGGAGCCAGAAGATGGCCTTCCATATGATGGACGCCAATGGCGGGCACATTCCACGCAAAGGCCAGGGATTTGGCGATGCTGGCACCGACCAGCAGCGCCCCCACCAGACCGGGTCCGGCAGTGTAGGCAATGGCGTCAATATCTGCTCTGGCGGAGCCGGACTCTTTCAGTGCCTGATCGATCATTGGCAGTGTTTTGCGGATATGATCCCGCGAGGCCAGTTCAGGTACCACGCCACCGTACTCAGCATGCAGGTCGATCTGACTGTAAAGCAGGTCAGACATAAGTCCCAACTCGCTGTCGTAGACCGCAATACCCGTCTCATCACAGGAAGTTTCGATTCCGATTACACGCATAGACTGTTCAATGGGCGAAAAAGAGCTAATGTTACTCATTTCCGCCGCCGATTGCTCACCAAATGGCACGGGGCAGGCAGGCGCGGTCAGCCTGTGAAGTGCCTTGCGCAGCGCAGTTTCAGGCGTAATTTCCGCTTTGCAATTGTTATTGAATCCCCGTAGAATGCGCTCCCTTCGAAGAGGAGAGTTAAAACCTTCATGCCTAACGTTAAAGTCAAAGAAAACGAACCTTTTGACGTTGCTCTGCGTCGTTTCAAGCGTTCCTGTGAAAAAGCCGGCATTCTTGCCGAAGTACGTCGTCGCGAATTCTACGAGAAGCCTACAGCCGTTCGTAAGCGTAAAGCCGCTGCTGCAGTGAAACGTCACGCGAAGAAAGTACAGCGTGAATCACGCAGAATGGAACGCCTCTACTAAAACCTCCTTCCGGGGTCCCAGACTTCCATGTCATCTGAAATCAAACAGCGAGTAGAAGCCGCCGTTAAAGATGCTATGCGGGCGCGCGATAAGCAGCGCCTCGGCGTTCTGCGGCTGATCATGGCCGACTTCAAGAAAATTGAAGTCGACGAGCGCATAGAGCTGGACGATACCCGGGTGCTCGCCATTCTCGACAAAATGACCAAGCAGCGAAAAGATTCGCTCACCCAGTATGAGTCGGCGGGTCGGCAGGATCTGGTAGATCAGGAAGCTTTTGAGATCGCTGTGCTGCAGGAGTTTCTGCCAGCAGCGCTGAGCGAAGCTGAGATATCTGAACTGGTTGCTGCCGCTGTGAGCGAGACCGGTGCTTCCAGCATGCAGGACATGGG
Organism: Pseudomonadales bacterium; assembly: GCA_020443225.1. Lineage (GTDB taxonomy): Bacteria > Pseudomonadota > Gammaproteobacteria > Pseudomonadales > Azotimanducaceae > UBA4582. Next base: position 2,791 of record JAGRIO010000036.1, on the reverse strand, counting down.
CAATGTGATGGCGATTCTGCGCCCACAGGTTCAGGGCCGGGCCGATATGGGCCAGGTCAGCGCGCTGGTTAAAGCGCAACTCGGCTGATTGCTTCCCGCATTACATTTCACTCTCGCGCTGCATTCCACACGTGCGCCACACCGGCGTTTCTCTAATGCCACTTGAGTTGGTCGCCATTGAATGCGATTCTGGCAGCCCGCAGATGCAGACTGACCAGCGCTTGTGATACCTCAGGAATTTATCGATGAGGTCCTCTCACGGACCGACATTGTCGAAGTCATTGAATCCCGGGTCGACCTGAAAAAAGCCGGCCGTAACTACACGGGTCTGTGTCCTTTCCATAAAGAAAAATCTCCCTCTTTTTCGGTTAACCGGGAAAAGCAATTCTATTACTGCTTCGGGTGTCAGGCTTCCGGTACAGTCATAAAGTTCCTGCAGGAATATGACCGGATGGAGTTTATCTCCGCTATGGAATATCTGGCCGCAAGACTGGGCATGGAAGTCCCGCAGCAGGGTGGCAGCCAGACTCCGGAGCACCACCGGCGGCAGAAAAGCATCTATCAGCTGCTGGAGCAGGCGGCAGATTTCTACCGGCTTCAGCTGCGCCAGCACAGCGCCAGAGACCGCGCTGTCGACTATCTCAAAGGTCGTGGTCTTACCGGTGAAATTGCCCGGGATTATGGTCTCGGTTATGCGCCACCCGGCTGGGATAACCTCTATAAGGCGCTGGCTAAAACCAATCACGAAAAGGATCTGCTGGTGGAATCCGGCATGGTGATTGAGCAGGAAGAGGGTGATAAGACCTATGACCGCTTTCGTGATCGCATCATGTTTCCGATCCGCGACATTCGTGGCCGCGTCATCGCTTTTGGGGGCAGAATACTGGGTGATGGCAAACCCAAATACCTGAATTCTCCCGAGACGACCGTTTTTCACAAGGGCCGTGAGCTGTATGGTCTGCATGAAGCCCGCAAGCACAATCGGAAGCTCAGTCAGCTACTCATCGTCGAAGGCTATATGGATGTGGTGGCGCTGGGGCAAAGCGGCATTTCCTATGCGGTCGCGACGCTGGGTACAGCCACCAGTTCAGATCACATTGAACGGATGTACCGACTGGTGTCACGGCTGGTATTTTGCTTCGATGGTGATCAGGCAGGACGCAATGCCGCGTGGAAAGCCCTTAACGTGGTATTGCCTCACTTGCGCGACGGACGCAGCGCCCGGTTCCTGTTTCTGCCAGACGGTGAAGACCCGGATACCCTGGTCAGAAAAGAAGGCAAAGAGAAATTCGAGTTACGGATTGACCGGGCCCAGACGACGCCGGAATTCTTCTTTGCCCGACTGAGTGTCGATTACGATCTTGCCAGCATGGAAGGCAAGGCGGCGCTCAGCCATGATGCCATGCCGATGATCGATACCATTCCCCGCGGTGTGTTCCGTGAGCTGATGATTGACGAGCTGGCCAGGCTAACCGGGCTTTCTAACGAAAAGCTGGTAGGCATTGCGGCGAATTCTCCGCCGATGTTCCGCACCCCGATGGAGCCACCACCAGTTGCTGCCGATGTGCCGCCCTGGACCGATGAAGGCTATGACGACAGCTACCTGACGGATGATGGCTATGATATGCCACAAGATTTGCCCCAGGTACCAGCAGAGGTCGCCCGCCTGACTCAGGCTGCCATTTCGATGCTGATGCGCCAGCCAGAGCTTGCAGATATATTCGAGGCATCGGTTTACAGCCGGCTGCAGACCATACCCGGCTGCCGCTTCCTGCTGGATCTGATCCATTCCATTCAGGCAGAAGAGATAAGCTCTCCGGTCATGCTTCTGGACCGTTGGCAGGACTCACCGCAGTTCAGCTGGCTGCAATCCATGCTGGAGCAGGAGCAGCTGCTGGATGTCAGTGAGCTCCCTTCGGAATACCGGGGGGTGATTGAGAGCCTGCTGGCACAGCTGGATGCGCTGTCGGTTAAGGAGCTGCGGGGTGATTTGTTGTCGAAGCCCTTTTCTGAGCTTTCTGACGCCGAAAAAGAACTGCTGCGTACGCTGGTCCATAAGAATCGCTGAAGGCTTGCCGACCCGTTAATCCGACCAGGAAGCGCTGAGAATCTGTGCCACTTTTGCGTCACATGAGCAGCGTGAATTCCCCCCATCATCAGAGTTGATGCGCCCCGGAGATTACTGTTGTTCAAGTAGATTGATCGATTTTCACTCGTTATAATGTCCGGCTCGGTTTCTCGACAGGTAGCAAGCAGCGTATGACAAGCGGACTAGCACAACAACAATCCCGCCTCAAAGCCCTCATCAGCAGAGGCCGGGAGCAAGGTTACCTCACATACTCAGATGTTAATGACCACTTGCCGGATGAGATTTCTGATCCGGAACAAATCGAAGACATCATCAGCATGATCAACGACATGGGTATTGCTGTTCATGAAACAGCGCCCGAGTCTGATGATCTGATGCAAGAGGGTGACTCTACTGATGAGCTGGCTGCTGAAGAGGCAGCAGCGGTACTGGTTGCCGTTGAGAGTGAAGCAGGCAGGACCACAGACCCTGTACGCATGTATATGCGTGAAATGGGTACGGTTGAGCTGCTGACCCGCGAAGGCGAGATTGTCATCGCCAAGCGTATTGAAGAAGGTATCCGTGATGTATTACACGCGCTGGCTGCCTATCCTGGCACCGTCGAAGCGATTCTGAATGCTTACGACGAGTCCCAGACCGAAGAAGGCAAACTGGCAGATATCCTGATTGGTTTCCTCGACCCGGCAGAGTTTGTACCACCTG
>JAGRIO010000377.1 GCA_020443225.1 Pseudomonadales bacterium | reverse complement strand
CGCGCATATCATGCAGCTGACTGTTGCAGCTGCGCCTCAATCCAGTCGTTTACCACCTTCTCAAGCACGTCCAGGGGTAAGGTGCCGTTTTCCAGAATGCGGTCATGGAATGCACGAATATCGAACTTATCGCCAAGTTGTTGTTCCGCTCTTGCCCTTAGCTCCAGCAACTTCAGCTGGCCCAGCTTATAAGCGAGCGCCTGCCCGGGCCAGGAAATATAACGGTCTATCTCGTTGACAATATCCTGTTCAGTCTTGGGGGTGTTCTCCATAAAGTAATCAATTGCTTGTTGACGGCTCCAGCCCAGATAGTGCATGCCGGTATCCACCACCAGTCGAATCGCACGCCACATATCGTAGGTCAGCTGGCCATAGCGGGAATAAGGGTCCTGATACAGGCCGAGGTCATAGCCCAGTCGTTCGCTGTACAGTCCCCACCCCTCAGTAAAAACGGTGAAGCGGCTATAACGGCGGAAATCGGGCAAGGTTTCCATTTCCTGTTGCAGAGCAATCTGTAGATGATGTCCTGGTACAGACTCGTGTACGGTCAGCACCTCCATCTCGTATTTGGGGCGGGTTTCTGGCTTGTACAGATTAACGTAGTAATACCCGGCCCTGCTGCCGTCCGCAGCAGGTGGGCTGTAATAGGCGGTCGTGGTATCTGGTGCGATCGCATCCGGAATTGCCTTGATACCATAGGGCATGCGCGGCAGTTTGCCGAACAGGCGGATCAGCAGGGGATCAATCTGCTTGGCTATCTTGTGATAGGCGTCGAACAGTTCTTCAGGGGTATCGTAGTAGAAGTCCTTGCGGCTTCGCAGATGCTCATTGAAAGCTTTCAGATCTCCTTCGAACCCCACTTCACGCATCACTGCTGCCATCTCTGAACGGTTGCGTGCGACTTCACGCAAACCCAGTTCATGAACTTCCTGTGGTGTCATGTCAGTCGTCGTGAAGCGTTTGACGGTGAATTCATACAACGCCTTGCCGTCTGGCAGGGCTGACGTTGCCACCGAGTCGCGGCAGGCTGGCAGATAAGTCTCGTTGAAAAAAGTCTGCAGTCTGCGATAGGCTGGAATCACCACTGAACCGATGACTTCAATGGCCTCAGCTTCGATTCTGGCCCGTTCAGCTGCGGGAATATCATCAGAGATTCGACTGAAAGGCTTAAAAAACAGACTGTCTTGCGGGCGTGCGGTGATTTGCCGCGCTATCTGTGCCGGGACTCTCTGCATCAGTATGCGTGGCGGTACCATACCCGTTGCTATGCCTTTTTCCATCAGGGCAATGGTCTGTGCCATATGGGTATCCAGAGTCGCAAGCCGGGCCAGCCAGTCGTCATAATCCTGCACGGTTTCCAGCCGGATCCGGTTACCGGTTTCATCCAGCGTCTGAATCCCGCCCCGTTGCGAAATGGGCATCAGGTGCTGACTGAACTGTGCGGCTTCCAGACTTTCCGCTTGCTGGCGCTCGAATAAGTCGTAATTGATCCGGTCGGCTGCAGACAACAGCTCCCGGTCTATGCTGCCAAGTTTTTCAAGTGTGCGCCGGGTTTCCTGGGTTCGCTGTTGCCGGGCAGTTTCCGACAGGTCGTGCCATTGCCGGTTAAATCGCCGGTCTCCCAGCATGGTCGCCCACACGGGGCTTGCCTGCATTTGCCGGTCCCATTCTTCAGCGAACAACGCGTGTAGCCGGGTGGCTTCAGCATCGTCGACTTTTACGTCTGCATGAACAAACAACGCTGTAACAAGCAGACAGGCGGCCAGCAAAATCTTCATGATGGGAGTCCTGCGAAAAACGTGAATGTCAGATCATACGCAGTACAGCGGAAAAGTTCAGCCTGGCAGTCCGCCCCTGTTAATCGGGGTCGTTGCCAAAGCCGCCGGCTTTCCGGACCGGTGTGTCTCTGACGGTGCGTGCTGCACAAACCAGCCAGTTCTGGCCTGGCTGATCAGGCTTAGGGGCTTCGTAGAACCATACATAGAAGCGTTCTCCCATGAGGCTCAGGATGGAATACAGGCGCGGTTGATCGATGCCAGGTACGGGAAACTCCTCATCGTCTTCGATACGCATGTCGCCTTCCTCGCCCGCGTTCAGGAAAATAAACTGACTGTTATTCCAGGCCGGCGGGGTCAGATTCTTGTCGGGTATCAGTTCATACAAACCACTTCTGGTCGGATGCATGTAGAACTGCTGACCCGTTTGCGGATAGTAAGACTCATCCGCACCGGGAGGAATGAGCCTGACGGTAAATTTATGGGTAGTGATAAACCTGAGGAAATCTTGTCCAGGCATAGTTGAAACTCCTTTTCAAAGTGACTTTTTTTGTGAATACAAGGCATAGGAAGCCCAGTAATAGGGGTCCCGGAACTGCGGGGAAGAATATAGTGTTGCCTGCGCCTGGCGCAGGGATTCGGAGATTCCCTGGCCGCTTTTCAGCTGCTGATAAAAAGCCTGTGTTAGCCGGAATGCAGATCTGTCACTGATATTCCAGCGGGTTGCGAGAACATTGTGAGCACCGCTTTCCAGAAATCCTCTTGCCAGACCATAGACGCCATTACCCTGGATGGCTTCGCCTCTGGCGGTCTGACAACCATTCAGAAACACCAGCCGGCTGTTGAGATTCAGCGCAGAAAAGGACCGCCAGCCAACAAACTGTGGCTCGCCGCCATCACCGTAAAGCACTAATCCAGCCAGATCCTGATCCTGCTGTGATACATAGCCATGGCTGGCAATATGGATGATGTCGGTATTTTTAAGCGCTTGCAGCGCTTCGATGCTGGCTTGCTGGTTTGTAAAAACCAGCGGTTTCCGGGTGTTGAACAGCCTCACGATCTCGGCGACTTCCCGCCCGGCCCATAGCAGTGGCTGCGCAGTGGCGGACCAGGTGCGAATCTCATCTGCCCCGCTGGCTGGCTCCCAGGCATCTGGCAGCGCCGCGCTGAGCACAGCGATCGAATCTGGTTCCGGCATAGTCAGCAGGTTGTGACGAAACGCCGGAATCAGAGAGGTTGTAAACCGGGTGATAGCGGGTTGATAGCGTTCTGCCGTGCCAATATTCAGGGCAGCGAATGGAATGTTGTTGGTGAGTTCATCAGGAAACCAGTAGATCTTTCTTACCTGGCGATGCGCCAGCACGGGCCCCAGGAATAGCTGGCCCAGACGGGTAGCGGACGGATAGTCGAACCGGCCACGCTCGCTGGCACTGCGCAGCAGTATGGCTACATCCGCCTCAATGGATTCAGCGTCGGGCAGGGAAACAGTCTGCAGTGAATCGGGCCGCAACAGAAACAATGTTGTGCCAAAGTGACTCCGGTTCAGAGACAGCACGACCTCATCTGCCAGCAGACCAGCCTGAATTTCAGCCGTGCTGAGCAGGGTTGCCTGATTGTTGCGGGAAACTCCAAGTTCTGCGCGATGGCGCTCAATAGCCAGTTGCAGATGCGTAGCTTCATCTGTGGCACCTCTTTCCAGTGCATCTAGCCTCAGTCTTTGCAGAGAATTGATTGCACTGTCAGTGGTTGCGCTGACGACAAAACTGCGTGATGCAAACAACAAGTCCTGCGCCTGTATCAAGGCGTCGGGTTGGGTGCTGAAGTGGCTGAGCAGATGTACCTG
>JAGRIO010000376.1 GCA_020443225.1 Pseudomonadales bacterium | reverse complement strand
CGTGAGATGCTTGAGAATCATGAGGAAATCGACCACGAGCGAACGCTCATTGTGAACTTCAACGAGTTCGGTGCGTCTTCGCTGAATTTCTTCGTCTACACATTTACCAGAACCACGAACTGGGTAGAGTTTCATGGTGTCAAAGAAAGAGTGTTGCTGGCGATTCTCGATATTATTGAACAGCACGGTGCACAGTGTGCCTTCCCGACCCAGACCCTGCATATTGCCCGCGATCAGGAACCCCCGGAAATGGAGCCATGAGCAGGGCGCTGGCAGACCGGAGTACACGCTTATATGACCGGCAGCAGATCAGTGAAGCGCTGGACCGGATTGCTGAAAATCTGAACAGGCGCTGTGCCGGGCAGGAATGGCTGGTCCTGTGCGTCATGAACGGTGGGTTGATGGTGACTTCTGAGCTGTTACAGCGGTTCAGCTTTGATGTGCGCCTCGATCATCTGAAAGTCTCCCGCTACCATGAACAAACCTCCGGGCGTGAACTGGTCTGGTACAGTCATCCAGCAGAATCATTGCGGGGTCGCCATATATTGTTGATAGACGATATTTTTGATGAGGGTGCCACGCTGGCTGCGATACATGATTATTGTCTTGAGGCCGGGGCTGCAACAGTGCTGAGTGCGGTACTGGTGCAGAAGGATCACGACCGGGTGCTGACTACCTATCGTCCTGATGAGGTGGGCCTGATCTGCCCCGATGTCTATATTTTTGGCTTTGGTATGGATGCGGCAGGTCTCAGCAGGAATCTGCCGGAAATTCGCCAGCTCAGGCAGACCGATTAGCGGCAGCTCTGTGTGATCCGGTTGCATTTATTCCCATGGCGGTAAAGGCTACACTAGCCGCTTCAATTACAACTTAACTCAGGATGTCCGGCGAACTATGGCTGACTTACTCTTCTACGAAAAACCAGCTGCACTCAACAAGACAACTCACGCGCAAACCCGCATCAGGAAGCAGGAAACCAATTTCAGTTTCGCCGCAGGTACCAACAGTGTGATCCTTGCCGGTGTGGAATTTACAGAAGCCGCTAAGGAGTACCCCATAGTATTCGCCCGCACCGGGCAACAGATCGTCCCGGTTGCCCTGCTGGGGCTGCGTAACGACGAGAATCTGTACATTTCTGCAGATGGTCAGTGGGCTTCCCGTTATATACCTGCCTTTGTGCGGCGCTATCCTTTTGTGCTGGCAGAAACCGGCGCGGCGGGTCAGCGAGTGGTTTGTATCGATGAAGCTTATAGTGGTTTCAACGAGAACGATGGTGAGGCGCTGTTCGAGGGAGAAGAACCATCAGCCTATCTGAAACAGGCAATGGACTTTCTGGAGGAGTATCAGAAACAGTACGTTCGTACTGAAACCTTCATCAAACGCCTCGATGCCAATGATCTGCTGATGACGCTGAATGCACGGGTCGACATGGTCGCTGGTGATCACTTCGCACTCTCCGGGCTGATGGTGGTTGATGAGAAGAAACTGCTGGAAATGCCGGACAGTGCGGCACTGGAACTGTTTCGCACCGGCGAGCTTGCCTGGATCTACTGCCACCTGATGTCCCTGGGTAATATGTCCCGGTTGGTTGATAAGCTGGCGAAGCGCACCGGTGGTGCTCAACCGGCTGCCGGTGAGTCTGAGGCGAACGAGAGTGCCACAGCCGATGATAGCGCCGCAGCCGATGATAGTGCCGCAGCCGATGATATTGCCACAGCCGATAAAAGCGGTAAGAAGAAAAAGTAGTTATGCTGGCGATTATCGGTGGTACCGGGCTGGCTCAGCTTGCCGGACTGGAAGAGGTGAGTGGTGAAAGGGTCAGCGGGCGCTGGGGCGAGAGTTATCTGGAGACTGGTACCATAGCTGGCCAACCTGTGTGCTTTCTGCCCCGACATGGCCATCCCCCGGCTTATCCACCCCATAAGATAAATTACCGCGCCAATATCGATGCCCTGCGAAGCTTTGATGTCACCCATATCCTGGCGGTAACCGCTGTCGGTAGCGTTGACCCGGCGTTGCCCGTGGGCGGTATTGTCATGCCCGACCAGATTATCGATTACACCTGGGGGCGTGCGCATACCTTTTTTGATGATGAAATCCACCATATCGACTACACCTGGCCTTATGACGAAATGCTGCGGTCGCGCCTTGGTGAAATCGGCAGGCGCTGGCATGAGGCCGGAACCATTTCTTTCACAGACCATGGAGTTTACGGTTGCACTCAGGGTCCAAGACTGGAAACAGCTGCCGAAATACAACGGATGTACAGGGATGGCTGCCATATCGTGGGTATGACAGCGATGCCAGAGGCACCGTTGGCCCGGGAAGCGGATATCGCCTATGTCGGTCTGTCACTGATTGTGAATGCTGGTGCAGGACTGAATGACCAGGCCGTGGCACTGGATGAGATCGAAGCCGTCATGCAACAGGGAATGACTCACCTTACCGGCATGGTGAAGGAATTTCTGGCGACCTGGGACTATTCCGCCTGAGCATCAGCCGTTTCGTCCACACTGAATTCGTCAATCCGGACTAACATGCCGATTCTGGGGTGATCGATGTAGTGCATTCTGGCGCTGCGCATTCGTCTGGCATGTTGCAGGTGATACTTTTCGACTGGCACGAATTTGTCGCGGCTGGTCTCGGCGGCGAATATTTCCGGCCAGTCTTCTTTCAGGGCAGCCACCTGCTGACTGGGCATCGAGCCAGCGTCAGCAAGAGTTGGCTCAAAAACCGTGTACCAGAGATCGGTATTCACGTGCAGATATCGTGATCTGTGTACCGTGATGACGCCATCCAGCTCGAACTCATCTCCATACCTGGCACCGCTCTGGATCATGACTGGATAGGCAGTGGATTCGCCAGAGACCGGCTGTCGCCAGGCGGTATGGGTCAGCAACTGATAACGGCTGGAGCGCCGGATACTGCCGGCATAACGGTTCAGCAGGCGATCATTGTCAGCGACTTCCCTGAACGCCTCTGGTCCCTGCTGGCTCAGCAGGGCGGCAATGGCTTCTTCATCAAATCGCAGGGAAGTACCCCCACCATCCCCGGCATTTTCACCCTCGTCGCCAGTCGGGCTGACATCTGCAATACGGGGCTGGAACCGGGCAGAGCGGCTTTCAAAGAGGAAGTCATCGCTGCTGGTTTCAACCTCAGGTTGTGAACCATCAGCGGGAAGCAGATTTTGGTAGCTCAGCAGATCTTCGAGTTCCATCAGATTTGTGGGTGTGATATCCAGCGAACGGGTGGGGGCAATGGCGACCATACGGTCGGGATATTGCTGGTCTGGCTCTGGCAGGGCTTCATTGCTCAGGTCTGGTGATTTCTGACTGAACAGTATGACTTCTACCTGATACCACTGTCCCGTGCCACTCATAGCATTGGCGCCATGGGCGACAGGCACCGCCGCCAGCAGTGCTGAGCTCAGCAACAGCCTGAGGGCGCGTTTAACTCGCAATCGCATTTATTTTCTGCTCCAGCCGTTCCAGCAGCCTTTCGACTTTCTGGAACCGGGTCTCGGGTTTTTCCATCTTCTCTTCAAACGATAATTGATTTGCCGTGGGAAGGCGATACCTGTGGGGCTCCGACTGGACCAGCTGTACGATACTGAAGGGGTCAACGGGGGTG
>JAGRIO010000375.1 GCA_020443225.1 Pseudomonadales bacterium | reverse complement strand
TCAGAACCCGCATTATAGACCGCTTTCTCACTGAATTACTTCTTCGATACTTCAGCAGTCAGACAGGCGAGGTGATTTAACCTCTGGGATGATGTACCTGATGGAGTTCTTTCATGCGCTGGCGGGCGACATGGGTGTAGATCTGGGTGGTGGACAAGTCACTGTGACCCAGCAGCAACTGAACGACCCGCAGATCTGCGCCGTGATTCAACAGGTGGGTTGCAAAAGCGTGACGCAGCGTGTGTGGAGACAGCTTCTTGCGAATATCAGCTGTGCGGGCATGTAATTTGATCCGGTGCCAGAACGTTTGCCGGGTCATTTCGCGGCCATGACTGCTGGGAAACAATACGGGTGATGCAGTATTGCCTTTCAGGAGTCCGGCGCGACCTTCGTTCACAAAACGAATCATCCAGTTTATGGCTTCTTCTCCCAGCGGAACCAGACGTTCCTTACTTCCTTTGCCGGTCACCCGTACCACACCCTGACGCAGGTTTACCTGGGTAAGTTGCAGGGTCACGAGTTCTGTCACCCGCAGGCCCGTTGCATAAAGGACTTCAAGCATGGCACGGTCCCGCAGTCCGAGCGACGTGGAAACATCCGGCGCAGCCAGCAGGGCTTCAACATCCGCTTCGGTGAGCGTATCTGGTAACGGACGTCCGGTTCGGGGATTATCGATACGTAGCGAGGGGTCTGTGCTGATACGGTTCTCCCGCAGCAGGTAACGATACAGACCGCGTAAACAGGAGAGGCACCGGGCGGTAGATCTGGATTTCAGACCCTGACTCATGCGGGCAGCCAGATAGGCAAGAATATCTTCACGCCGGGCTGTCAGCAGGGACCGGGATCGCTGGATCAGCCAATCAGAAAAATGCCTGAGGTCCCGGCGATAGGAATCAAGGGTATTCTGACTTAAACCCTTTTCCAGCCAGAGCGCATCAAGGTACTGATCAATCAGCGGGTCATTCATCGGCACACGATAGCACAGGCGATTTCAGGATTCGCTGCCTGCCAGAGCGTTGTTCTCAGTACTGACGGAACGAAAAAACGCCGCATAAAGCGGCGTTTCATCTGATCAGACAGAATGGCCTATTTTTTGACCAGCTTTTCTCTGATACGTGCGCTTCGACCGCTACGCTCACGCAGATAGTACAGTTTGGCCTGGCGAACATCGCCACGACGCTTGACTTCAATACTGTCAATCAGCGGGCTGTGAGTCTGGAAGGTACGCTCTACGCCAACACCGTGAGAAATCTTGCGCACAGTGAATGCTGAGTTAATGCCACGGTTACGCTTGCCAATAACCACACCCTCAAAGGCCTGCAGACGTTCGCGGTTACCTTCGCGAACTTTCACCTGAACGACCAGGGTATCGCCCGGGCCGAACTCAGGAACGTCCTGCTTGAGCTGGGCATTCTCGATATTTGCGATCAGATTTTCTTTCATTTCCGTTTCCTCAATCACCTTTGCCGGTTTCGGTAGCCTGCTCCTGCAGGTACTCCGCCAGCAACTGCTGTTCAATCTCACTCAACTGGCGCGCTTCCAGCAAATCCGGGCGCCTTTCCAGGGTTCTGCCCAGAGCCTGCTTCAACCGCCAGCGCTCTATTGCCTGATGATGACCACTCAGAAGCACTTCCGGCACCTTGATGCCATTGACCTCTTCCGGACGCGTATATTGCGGGAAATCCAGCAATCCCTCCTGAAAGGAATCATTGGCTACCGACTCTGCGTCACCGACTGCGCCCGGAATCAAACGGGTGATACCGTCTATCAGGACCATGGCCGGTAATTCTCCACCACTGAGAACATAGTCTCCAATGGAGTATTCCTCGTCGACTTCTGCCGAAATCAGACGTTCATCAATTCCTTCATACCGACCTGCAACAAAGATCAGTGCATGCTCTGCTGCCAGCTGTTCCAGCACCTGCTGGTCGAGCCGCTTTCCCTGTGGGGAAAGATAGATCACCTTACAGTGATGAGGCGCAGATGACCTTGCTGCCTCAATGGCTTGCTGCAGGGGCGCTACCTTCATCAACATCCCCGGCCCGCCACCATAAGGTTTATCATCAACCGTCTGATGTTTGTCGGTTGTGAAATCCCTTGGGTTCCAGAGCTGCAAGTCCAGCAAACCTCTGGTTACAGCCCGACCGGTAATTCCGTACTGGCTGACCGCCTGAAACATCTCCGGGAACAGCGTGACGATTCCCAGCCACATTTCAGCACCTTCCCCTCAGTTCCCCTGTTCCCGTTACAGTTCGCTTCTCAGCGCTTCCGTCTGCAACAGGGCTTCAGTAATCTGCATCCCATGCCACCTGGATGCAACCTTTATCAAGATCCACATCCAGCACATAGGTGCCTTCAATCCAGGGTATCAACCGCTCCCTGTCATCAATACTGTCAGCATCCGGCTTCACCACCAGCACATCGTTAGCGCCGGTTTCCATCATTCTGTCGACTTTGCCGAAGCGCTGGCCTGCTTCGTTGAAAACCGCCAGTTGCTCAAGCTGATACCAGTAAAACTCGCCGTCTTCCAGAGGCGGCATACTGGCCTCGTCAATCCAGATATCCTGACCGCCCAGTAACAATGCCTGGTCCCGGTCAGTGACGCCTTCAAACTGCGCTATCAATCCTTTCGCGTGAACTTTTCCCGTCACCACACCTGCTTCAACAGGCGCTTTGCGGGAACCAGTCTTGGCAATAAACCAGGGTTGATAGCTGAATATCTGCTCCAGAGGGTCAGTATAGGAATATATCTTTACCCACCCCTTGATGCCGTAGGGCGCGAGAATGCGCCCTACTTTAATTCTGTTCTCTGTCACCAATTGAGGATCACTGACTGAACATCACTGATTGCCTGCTGCCTGATTCACTAAAGCCGGGATTAAACAGGCAATCACGTCGACCAGCTGGCCTCAGGCCGCTGCTTCCTCAGCCACTGGATTCGCCTTGCGATACTGCTTGACCAGAGAGGCTACACGCTCAGAGCTTTGCGCACCCTGACGTACCCAGTAGTCAAACCGTTCCAGATCGATGCGAGTACTTTCTTCAACGCCACGGGCAATCGGATTGAAGAATCCAATACGCTCAATAAAGCGGCCATTGCGGCTTACTCGGCTGTCAGCGACAGTGATGTGATAAAAAGGTCGCTTTTTGCTGCCACCTCTGGATAACCTGATCGTTACCATGTTCTTGATTTCCTTTAAATTTTCCGGGCCCGCAGGATATTGACCTGCCGAAAGGGCGGGTATTGTAAGGTAAAGCTTCCGAGAATTAAATAGCCAGTTTGCCTGCAGAACAAATTTCCTGCAGAACCGACCTATCGGGGCATGCCACCGCCGGGCGGGCCCTGCAGCATACCCCCCATGCCGCGCATCATATTGGCCATGGCGCCTTTCTTGGTCAGTTTTTTCATCATCTTCTGCATCTGCTTGTGCTGCTTCAGCAGTCGGTTAACATCCTGAATCTGAGTGCCAGAACCCATCGCGATACGCTTTTTACGGCTGCCATTGATGGAATCGGGAAACCGGCGCTCATTCGGCGTCATAGAGTTGATGATTGCTTCCATCTGGCCAAAAGGATTGTTCTGAAGTTTTTCTTCTGCGACCTTGGCCATACCGCCCATACCCGGCAACTT
>JAGRIO010000374.1 GCA_020443225.1 Pseudomonadales bacterium | reverse complement strand
AGAATACTGCTGAACTTTTGCTCAATGCGGAGTGAGAGCCTGACGATATTTTTAAGAAACTGTGTTTGCATAACGCCCAGCTTTGCGGCAGGCGTGGAGTGAGGGAGTTTGCGCAACAATGGCGAAGCCATGCGCAAACGAAAGAACGGAACGGCTGTCCGACAACAGCTGCTTGTTATGCAGTGTGCGAGCTGGTTGATGACTAGAGCCAATTAAGCGGAGCGATATCGAAGCCGAACCCCGCAAGTGCGAGGCCAACTGATCATATGTTGAAGAGCCTGACATCCTGTCCGACAACCTCGATGAAGATTGTGATGATCCAGATGCTAACCCAAAACCTACAGACTGCATACCTACAAAGAATGTTCTGAGAAGACAGCGAATCCACTTTTTTGCAGGATGCACTTTTACTGCTGATGAATTTCGCACAATCGTTTTCGGGAGAGCAGATGCCTGCTCGCTACCTGCTCAGATCCAGACGCCACACTAAAACCTTGTTGGTACAGACGCACAACGCCGCCATAAGCGGCAACCGAAGCGTAGCATAGGTTGTCCAGCCACGAAGTGGCGATGGTTGATGGCCTTGTTAGGCATTTACACGCTCATCATTGCATCAAATGTATCGTTTCGCCGCTCTTGCCAGTAATTTGGCTCTAAAGTGGCCTTAAACCTTTGTGGCATACCATCTATGATTATGGTGCCTTCAATAGTCACTGGCTCATGTTTCTCTATAACTAGATCACAGGCCGCGGCATTGAAATAGGTTTTATCTTCGGAATCCGGATGAAACCTTTTGTTCGGGGTTTTTATTTTCCCTACATCGATTTTATCGATAGATATTCTTAGCCCTGACTTTTGAGAGAGCAAAGCAATATGCGTTTCAATGTCTTTCCCCTCCAGCGTCAAATCTTCACTTTGCCAGTACACAACCGTACAGTATGGGCTACCTACCTTAGTTATGGGCGGCGATTCACTTACTGCCGTATGGTGGCCATTTAGTACAATTGTAACCTTGCCGTCGTGCGCTGAAGTGACTCCAGCATCGTAGTCATAGTGTTTATAAACATGCGAGCATCCGGATACGGCTAGCATGATTGCGAAAAGTAGTAATGGCTTCATTGTGGTGTGCCTAACACTCAGTTAAGCGGCGTGTCACGGAGCGCGCCGTTTGGGAATAAAATGGCGAAGCCATTCCCAAACGGTGTGTGGAGTAGCACGTCCGAGCCAGCGAAGCAGGCGACTTCAACTGCATGTTATACGCCTCCCTTTGAGTCTCGCAGGTCAAAGAACTCTTCAATAACCTTCCTTGCCATTTCTTTAGAAGCACCGTCATTATAACTACCAACATAATTCGGTCTTTTAATGAGACCGAACAGAATAGATTTCATACCTTTTTGGACTGTGCATTCCGTAACAAAGAAAAGCGACCCACCTGGGTTCATTCCGACTGAAACCCAGACTAGATCATCGCCATTCTCCGCTTGGATAGACAACGTCGGAGAGACCTTTTGAAGTTTCTGGGCTTCGACCGCTTGGCCTTCCCAGTCAAAATCGTCGAAAAGGTCCAAGGCCTCCTTTAGTGAAGTTAGTCGCTTCAGATTCACACTTTCCTCGTGTGAATGCTGGGCATATTGCGCTGTTGCTAAGTACATGGCGTATAACATTTGTATCAACATCTCCATGACGTTATCACTGTGACGCAATTCCCCTTCATAAATCCGACACTGCTCCTCAAGCCACGTCAGCTCATTTCCACAAGCTCGCCGTTCAAAATACAGCTATATATACATCACAAGCACACAATACATTGAACCTCTTAGATCAGAAAATCACGCCTTATTTACCTCAAGCCTCTTTCACCTCTTTTTTTGATCAGTTTCTGCACAACAAATAGAAACATCCCCAGACCCTTCTATTTCTGTACCTATAAACCCAGAAACAAAAAGGCCCCGCCAGCAATAGTGCAAGCAGGGCCATCAATCTCTCACCAATCCCTCAAAAATCGGCGAATCAACTCATCATGAAGCCACGCACTAACCAACCGCCTCTTTAAGTACAGCCCCCATATCCTCAACCGCTTTCCTCGCTGAAGTCACCACACCCGTCTGTTGAATAAAGTTATGCATCAGACCTTCATAGCATCGGTATGTCGCAGGTATGCCGTGTGCTTCTAACAACTCTGCATAGGCTTTACCTTCATCACGCAGTGGGTCGTACTCTGCAGTAACAACATGCGCAGGCGCCAGGTTTGCAAATGAAGCAGAGGCAGCCGGAGATCGCCGCGGGTCAGCGGGGTCGGCATCGGTACCGCCCAGGTAACCTTCATTGAAGTACTCCAGTATCCGGGCATCCAGGGTAACGCCCGCTTCTTTCAGCACGGTCATTGATTCGGTGTCGGTGCGGGCATCTGTCGCGGGGTAGATAAGCAGCTGCAGTTTAAAGTTGAAATCGGTATTCGCTGCGAAGTGATGGCTGACAACCGCTGAAAGGTTGCCACCTGCACTGTCGCCGCCTACGGCTACGCGGTTCGGGTCGATGTTCAGTGAAGCAACGTTCTCGAATATCCAGTTGGCAGCGGCAATTGAATCATCAACGGCGGCCGGGAACTTATGTTCTGGCGCCAGCCGATAATCAATAGCGACGACACGGCAATGGCCATGATTGGCAAGCTGGCGACACACACTGTCATGGGAATCGAGATTACCGATCATGAAGCCGCCGCCATGAATAAACACCAGTGCGCCGGAAGTTGCATCACCCATACCCGCTGGCACATACAGCCGCGCACCGATATCACCTTCGGCGCCTGCGATCTCCAGGTCACGTATTTCATCGCAAGGCACGTCTTTCAGGCCCTGTTCAGCGCTGATCATGACATAACCCATTCGCAGCATCTCTATGGGTACATCTGCTGCGTGTGGTGCTTCCGGGTTGGTGGTGGCATCTACTACTGCCTGCAGTTCCGGGTCCAGTTTGATTTCCATCGTATTCTCCAGCTGGTATTTGGCGCTTCAGGTACTGACTGGCACCTGCGCATTCAGTTTAAGGTGGCTACAAGATACAGGAATTGAGGTCAAAAAAAAGGGCGCATCCCTGCGCCCTTTTTCACTTACTGTTACCAGTGGCTACTATCAACTAGCGATAGAAGCCCGCGGTATCATCACTGTGAAGTTCATCATAGTCCTGACCTACAGGCACCTCATACAACTCACCTGCTTTCACCGCTTCGGTGTAGCCTTTGCCACCGGCAGAGAAGGCTTTCACATCGATGTTATAAAACACGGTAGAGCCATCAAACACGCTGGCATCTACACCGGCAGGTATCGCCGGGAAGGCCATTTCGCTCACACCTGCTGGCAGGTGTATACGCCACTCGTGCGAGTTATTGCCCTGCAGGTTCAGCGTTTGAACTGCCAGCCACGGATCAGCCTTCACCTGGGTCGCAGGGAACCAGCTAAGGGTTGGGTTAGGCAGCTCTTGTGCGTCGCTGTCGTACATCAGTGGTGCACGGGCAATATCGGACCGACGAACAGGCAGGCGATCTGTTACGCCACCTTCAGGCACTTTTCCGACGCTGATGTCTTTCGTGAAGTGATTCACGAAATCAGCCACGGTCATGGTGTCTGGCAGACCCTGTGGCTTCAGCAGTGAGAAGTTGCGGTTAACAAAACG
>JAGRIO010000373.1 GCA_020443225.1 Pseudomonadales bacterium | reverse complement strand
CGGATCAGCCATGAAATTTATCTGCAGCCAGAAGCAGGCGAGCAGCCTGTCGAAGGTCAGATTGTAGTGGCCAGAATCCTGCGCCAGCCTGGTGAGCACAGTCATGTCCTCGCTGCAGTCAGTGAGGTGCTCGGTGATCATCTGACCCCCGATATCGAGGTGGAAATTGCCCTGCGCAACAACGATATACCGGCAGTCTGGCCGGAAGAGGTCGTAGCAGAAGCGCAACAACTGCCTGATCAGGTCTCCGGACCGGATAAGAATCGCCGCAAGGATCTGCGCGAAGTTCCCTTTGTGACCATCGACGGTGCGGACGCCCGGGATTTTGATGATGCAGTCTACTGTGAAGCCCGCGCCGGCGGTGGCTGGCGACTTTATGTGGCGATCGCAGATGTTGCCCATTACGTGACTGTGGGTTCGGCGCTTGATAAATCGGCCTATGCCCGCGGTACATCTGTGTATTTTCCGCAATACGTGGTGCCCATGCTGCCGGAAAAACTCTCCAATGGTCTCTGTTCGCTGAATCCGCAGGTCGACCGGTTGGTGATGGTTTGTGAAATGACGATATCGGCTCGCGGGCGGATTGGTAGCTACCAGTTTTATGAAGGGGTGATTCATTCAGCCGCGCGGCTTACCTATCCGCAGGTGGCGGAATTACTGGAAGGTGATGCTGCTGAGTTTCTTTACCCTGCGCTCACAGATCCTCTGCTGCGACTTTATGACCTCTACAAAACCCTGGATGTTGCGCGCCGCGAACGTCATGCCCTGGAATTTGAATCGACCGAACTGGGTTTCGCGTTCACTGACAGTGGTGATGTGGAAAATATCTTCCCGACGACCCGCAACGTTGCTCACAAGGTCATCGAAGAATGTATGTTGTGTGCCAACGTGTGCGCCGCCAGGTTCATCAGCAAGCATGAAGCACCGGGCCTGTTCCGGGTTCACGAGCCACCGGACGTTTCAGCCCTGGAACAACTGGCAGAGTTTCTTGGCCGCTTTGGTATCAAGGTGCAGAAAGACGTCGCCCCTGAGACTGCAGACTATCAGCAGATACTGGCTCAGCTGCGGCGTCAGCCAAATGGCCATATTCTGCAAATGGCGGTTCTCAGGTCCCTTAATCAGGCGGTCTATCAGCCGGAAAATCGTGGCCACTTTGGTCTGGGCTATAAAGAGTACACCCATTTCACTTCACCGATCAGGCGCTATCCCGACCTGTTGGTTCACCGTTATATCAAGCAGATCATTCACAGCAAAGCGGAATCGAAGTATGTGCAGCGATTTGGCCGTTCCCGGGTTAAGGCAGCTTTCTACCCCTATGACCTGCCGGAAGTCGTGGCGATGGGTGAGCATACCTCATTTGCTGAACGGCGGGCTGACTCAGCGGTCTATGAAGTGCTGGAGTGGATCAAATGTAACTATGTGAATCAGCATCTGGGAGAAATAGTGGATGCTGTGATTACCGGCGTGGCAAGATTCGGCTTCTTTGCAGAGCTGACCGGTGTTTATGTTGAAGGCCTGGTTCATGTCAGCAGTCTGACCGGGGACTATTATCAGTATGATCAGTCTTCTCAGACGCTGATCGGCGAGCGTTCCGGTGTGCACTATGGCATGGGAGATCCGGTTCGGGTGCAGGTGGTCAGGGTAGATATCGATGAGAGAAAAATCGACCTGGAACTGATCAGTCATTCTGCCCTGACCCGTCGTCGCAAGACCAGAGCCACTGCCGCGAAGGGCAAGAGTGGGGACGGCGCTAAATCTTCACGCAAGGGGCGCGGGTCAGAGCGCAGGAAAAGCCGGAGTAAGGCCGGTAGTAAAGAAAAGGTCGGGAAAAAGGTAAAGGTGAGCAGTGAGCGTAAGAAAGCATCCAAAAAGACAGGCCCAGGCAGGAATAAGCAGGGCGGCTGAATCCGGCGGTGAATTTGTCTTCGGTGTGAATGCGGTGATGACCCGGCTAAGCCAGGGCGCCGGTGACATTCGCTCACTGCGGGTAGCACGGGGTGACAGCGGCCGGGTCGGCAAGCTGATTGATGCTGCCCGGGCTCTGGGTATTCCGGTGGAAACCGTTGATAGCCGCAAACTCGATCAGATGACCGGGGTAAATCATCAGGGAGTTGCGCTGGAAGTCACTCCCCCGCGTATGCGCGGAATGGAGGTGATTGATGATCTGCTGGCAGCGATGGACGGTAATGCACTGTTCCTTATTCTTGATGGTGTACAGGACCCTGGTAATCTCGGCGCCATTATCCGCAGTGCGGCAACGCTTGGTGTGGATGCCATTATCGTACCGCAGGATAACAGTGCCCCGCTGAACGCTGCAGCGATCAAAATCGCCTCTGGTGGTGCCAGTCTGGTGCCGGTGGTGCAGGTGGTGAATCTTGCCCGTGCCATGGAAGTGCTGAAGGCTGCTGGGGTCTGGACGGTGGGCACGGTGCTGGAAACGGAAACCACGTTGGAGCAAACCGACCTGACAGGCAATCTGGCTCTGGTAATGGGTTCGGAAGAACGGGGCATTCGCGAGAAGACCCGCCGTCACTGCGACTTTCTGGCTACGATTCCTATGCCTCAGCCCGCGCTCGGCTTCAACGTTTCCGTCGCTACCGGAATCTGTCTTTATGAAACCCAGCGTCAACGTGCGGCGGTAAACCGCAGGGCCACGGAAAATAAAAACGCTTAAGGTTTGAAATCAGTATATTCAGCCGCTACAATTCGCCCCCCGTTTTCTCCTTGCTTCACCAGGCACAGTTCAGGGAAGCATTAACCCGAGAGGAGTCTTGAATGAGACATTATGAAATAGTGTTTCTGGTTCATCCTGATCAAAGCGAACAGGTGCCAGGAATGGTCGACCGGTACTCTAACCTGATTAAAGATGGTGGAGGCCAGATTCACCGAGTGGAAGATTGGGGTCGACGTCAGTTGGCTTATCCGATCCACAAAATTCACAAAGCTCACTACGTGCTGATGAATGTGGAATGCAGCAAAGAAGTTCTGGAAGAAATCAACACTGCCTTCCGCTTCAATGATGCAGTTCTGCGTAACCTCATCATGGGCAGAAAGGGTCCTGAAACCGAAGACTCGCCGATCATGAAAGTTGAGCGTGAAAGCCGCGAACGTAAAGAACGCGATGACACGCCGGCGCCCGCCCCCAAAGCAGAAGCTTCTGACGATGATTCAGCGGATGACTCTGCTGAAGATGATGCAGCTGAAAGCACTGAAGAGTAACCGGAGGATCACATGTCACGTTTTTACCGTAGAAGAAAGTTTTGCCGGTTTACAGCTGAAGGCGTAACCGAGATCGACTATAAGGACATCGAAGTCCTCAAGCAGTATGTCTCTGAAACTGGCAAGATCGTACCCAGCCGTATTACCGGTACCAAGGCCAAGTATCAGCGTCAGCTGGCCAAGGCTATCAAACGTGCCCGTTACCTGGCGCTGATCCCTTATACGGACGGCCACAGGTAACAGAACCAGCCCTGCCCGGGCGGGGGAAGTCAGTCATGCGCGGTATCGCTGAATTTGCCATGCGTAGCAGGTTCCACTCGATGGGACTCGCCGCTGTGCTTGCGATGCTGAACATCGGGATACTGCCAGCGATTGTTGCTTCGCTGGTGATCCTGAGAAAAGGAGTTTCTGAGGGTCTGATGGTCACTGGTGTGGCCCTGATACCGCTGGCAAT
>JAGRIO010000372.1 GCA_020443225.1 Pseudomonadales bacterium | reverse complement strand
CAACAGCAGTGATCAACGCCTGAGATGCCTCAAAGAATTCAAGATAGGACAACATCATGGCAGCCGACAGCAGATTCGCGGTCGGGTTAATAATATGCTGACCAGCGATATCCGGCGCCGTGCCATGGGCAGATTCAAAATAGGCGTAGTCATTGCCGTAGCAACCGCTTGCCGCCATACCCAGACCGCCTACCAGACCTGCTGCTGCATCAGACAGGATATCGCCATAAAGATTGGGCATCACCACAACATCAAAGTGCTGAGGCTGCGTGATCAGCCGACAGGCAAAGTCATCTACGATGAATGTCTCCAGCGTGACCTCCGGATACTCCTGCGCTACGGCCTGCGCCACTTCGACAAATAACCCGTCGCTGTGCGGCAGCATGTTGTATTTGGCAGTCACCGTCAGCCGCTGTTCACGCTGCAACGCCAGCTCAAAGGCGAACCGGATCACCCGCTCAGCGCCGGCTTCCGTAATAACTTTCATGGCATAGCGCCCTGGTTCCATGCCTGCCAGGTCGCGTCTGGCAGTCGCACTGACAAACTGCCCTTCAGGCAGATCAGCGAGATCTCCTTCTGCCCGCACGTAAAGGTCTTCCAGATTTTCACGCACCAGCAGAAAGTCGATGTCCCGGGGATCGGCAAGTGCACTTCGCGCCCCTTCAAACCAGGTGCAGGGTCTGATGTTGGCAAATGTCTGTTTACCCCAGCGCAGGTAAAACAACGCAGCACTGGACGCACCATTAGTGGAACCAAAGAAGGTTGTGTCGCAGCTGTCTATCAGCTTCCGGGCTGTAGCAGGCAGGGCTTTGTCACCCTGACTGATTGCGGCTTCACCAATGACCGGATAACAGAATTCAATGGGCAGGCCCAGGGACCCCAATAGCTCAATCGTGGGGCGCACAGCTTCTGGTGAAGCGTCATCACCTTCTATCACGCAGACCCGCTTCAGTTCCGTCATCGTTATTAATCTCCAGACATATCAATCATGGCAGCAGCCGCCCGATGGGCTGCTATGGAACATCCGCAGCAGACGGGTCGTTACTCAACCCTGCTTTTCCGGAGTCAGAGTCAAGAGCCGCGATCTTCCTGTACAGCACCCTCTCACTGACGCCTAACTGTGCAGCAAGCGTCTTTCTGTCACCTCGCCAGCGCGCAAGCACTGCCCGCAGATACTGTTGCTCCTGTACTGCCAGACTGAGGATACCAGGCTCTGGCTGCTCGATATCACCAGCTACAACCGCCGCCGGCAGATGCCTGGGTAACACCTGCTGGTCGTCCGCCAACAGCGTTGCCCGTTCAACGATATTACGAAGCTCCCTGATATTACCGGGAAAACGCCAGCCACAAAGCTGACGAATCGTCTCTGGCGCAAAGGTCAGCTCGCTTGCACCTAATTCGTCCAGCATCCTGTCGATCAGCAGGGGGATATCCTCCACCCGCTCCCGCAGTGCCGGCAGAATCACCTCGAACACGCTCAGCCGGTAATACAGATCCGCTCTGAACTCACCCTGCTCTACCATTTCCTTAAGATTGCGGTTGGTGGCACAGATGAGCCTGAAGTCGGCATTGAACCAGTTGGGGCTGCCAACTTTGCGGTAACGGCGGGTTTCCAGCAGGCGCAGCAGCTTGACCTGATCATGCAGGGGTATATCACCCACCTCATCGAGAAACAGGGTGCCGCCTTCGGCGGCCTCTACCAGCCCGGTCTTGTCACTGTTGGCACCCGTGAACGCACCTTTCACATAGCCAAATAATTCACTTTCAAACAGGGATTCCGGCAGCCCGGTGCACTCGACCGGTACAAAGGGTCGCTCTGCACGGGCACTGAGCCTGTGAATTGTCTGCGCGACCAGATCTTTACCAGTGCCGGTCTCACCGAGCAACAGGACATTCGCTGTGCTGGGGGCAACCCGCTGGACCAGATCCAGCATGTTGCGGAATGGCAGCGACACACCGACCAGTGGCGACGGACTGTTGGCATCCACCGCCACCATCTCTTCCACCGGAAATATCTGTTCGATGAAGTAGAGAATGTCTTCAGAGTTGGGATCCTTGATTGGCCACATTTCTACATTCACATACTCCTGCCCTTCATGAGAGTGATGTATGTGCAGCGTTCTGGCGCGTCCCCGGGTTTCATAACTGGTCTGCAGCGGACAACTTTCCCCGGCCTGATCGCAGGGCACCTCATAGCGGTGCGATATCTGGTAACACTTTCTGTGGGGTCCTTTCAGCAGCAAACCATATCGCTGCCGGTAGGCCTCATTAGACAGCAACACTTCATAGTCCCGGTTGATCAGGATAGCGGGCTCCACAAGGCTGTCGAGCACTCCCTGGGCGAAGTCTGCCGCCACCAGGGTACTGTCATTTTTGTCAGTTGATTCATGCATAACTGCCAATACTGACACAACCTGCTGCTCACAACCAGTGGAAGGCCCCTGAATTGGCCTGCAGGTGGCTGGCACGGAAGCTGCATATAACTTAATCGTTTAAGGTTAAAACCATAGGTTATTACGATGACTGCTGAGATCACTCCCTTCTTTGACCCGGCCACTTTTACCTGGTCCTACGTGGTCGCAGACCCGGCTACCAGGGCCTGTGCCATTATCGACTCCGTACTGGATTTTGACCCGGCCTCAGGCAAGCTGAGCAGCACTTCTGCAGAGCGCCTGATGCAGTTCATAAAAGATCAGGGACTGACAGTGGACTGGCTGCTGGAAACCCATGTTCATGCTGACCACCTGACTGCCAGTCACTATCTGCAGGAAAAACTCGGCGGCCGGATCGGCATCGGTAATCAGGTAGGCCAGGTGCAGTCGGCTTTCGGACCTGTGTTCAACGCCGGCGCAGACTTCAGAACCGATGGCAGTCAGTTTGACAGCCTGTTTGCTGACGGCGAGGAATTCAGTGTTGGCGAGTTGCAGTTCCGGGTCATGCATACACCGGGGCACACACCGGCTTGTGCTACCTACCTTGTGGACGGTAATGCCTTTGTCGGTGACACCCTGTTTATGCCGGATTACGGCACAGCCCGGACGGATTTTCCCGGTGGCGATGCCGGCATTCTCTACGACTCCATACAGAAAATTCTCAGCCTGCCTGACGACACCGTACTGTATATGTGCCATGACTATCTGACCGGCGACCGTAAGGATTACCTGTGCAAGACCTCTGTCGCAGAGGAAAAACACAATATCCATCTGCATGGGAATGACAAGGCCGCCTTTGTACACCAGCGTCAATGCAAGGATAAGGGACTGGCCGCACCGCGTTTACTGCTACCCTCTATTCAGGTCAACATGCGTGCCGGCGAACTGCCAGCCGCTGAAAACAATGACAAGCGCTACCTCAGAATTCCACTGCGGATGGCGCTGTCATGAATCTGGTGCTCGCACTTCCGGGGGCACTGTTTATCGGTTTCAGCCTTGGTATGTTTGGCTCTGGCGGCTCAATTCTGACGGTTCCGATTCTGGTTTACCTGCTCGGTCAGGACGAAAAAGTCGCCATCGCCAGTTCACTCGCGATCGTCGGACTGGTAGCCCTGTTCGGCAGCCTGCCGAATATCCGGGCCAGGCTGATCGACTGGCGCACCGTAGCGCTGTTCGGCATCCCCGGCATTGCAGGAACCTGGCTCGGCGCATGGGGGTCGGCCTGGGTCAGCGGCACCGTGCAGCTGATAACTTTTGCGGTGGTCATGTTACTGGC
>JAGRIO010000371.1 GCA_020443225.1 Pseudomonadales bacterium | reverse complement strand
TATCCAGACTGTGAACACCATTCCGCTGCTGACGGCTGATGAAGAGAAAGAGCTGGCCGAGAAACTCTATTATGAGGGTGATCTGGATGCGGCCCGCCGACTGGTGATGGCCCACATGCGGTTTGTTGTCTATGTTGCTCGCTCCTACTCTGGTTATGGTCTGGCTGAAGCTGACCTGATTCAGGAAGGTAACGTCGGTCTGATGAAAGCAGTTAAACGCTTCAATCCGGAATATGGTGTCCGTCTGGTGTCTTTTGCGGTGCACTGGATTAAAGCTGAAATGCACGAATTCATCCTTAAGAACTGGCGCATCGTAAAAATCGCCACTACCAAGGCCCAGCGTAAACTGTTCTTCAATCTGCGTTCCAGCAAGCAGCGCCTGGGTTGGATGAATGATCAGGAAGTACGCCACATCGCCAGTGAACTGGGGGTTGAACCCGGTCAGGTCCGGCAGATGGAAGGCCGGCTTTCCAGCCATGATGAGGCTTTTGATCTGGGTAGCGATGATGATGAGGATTTCATGAGCCCTGCTCGCTATCTGGAAGACAGTGAAGCGGACCCGGCACTGATCGTTGAAGATCAGAAGACCACTGATACCAATCATGCTCAGCTGGATGCTGCCTTTGAAACCCTTGATGAACGGGCCCGTCACATTATCCGCTCAAGGTGGCTGAATGATACCAAGGCGACCCTGCACGAACTGGCTGATGAGTTTGGCATTTCTGCGGAGCGGGTAAGGCAGCTGGAAAAAAATGCCATGAAAAAGCTGCGGATTCAGATCGAAGGCTGAAGATGAAGGCCTTGTTCCTGTTTGCCGCTCTCAGCGGTATGACCAGCGTTATTCTGGGCGCGTTTGGTGCCCACGGTCTTCGCGGCAGGCTCGAAGAGCGTCTGATGAATGCCTTTGAGACCGGCGTCACCTATCAGATGTCTCATTCCCTCGCTATTTTGCTGGTTTGTGTGCTCATTCAGCTTTGGGGCAGGAACTGGGCGCTGCAGTATGCCGGGCTGGCATTCACGGTCGGTATTCTGATGTTTTCAGGCAGTCTTTACCTGCTGGCGCTCACCGGTATGAAGTGGCTTGGACCCGTGACCCCGTTGGGCGGCGTATTCTTTATTGTCGGTTGGGGGCTGTTGGCCTGGGGTGTCTGGCAGGGCGCCGGAAACGCAGCCTGACATGGCAAGCCGCTGATAACTTCTGAGAAACAAATCTGTATGGACGCTACCGGGATTCAGCACAAACGCGCGATTCGCAGCTATGTCATTCGTGAAGGAAGGATGACTCCTGGTCAGACCCGGGCACTGGAAACTCAGTGGCAGCATTATGGTCTGGACGTAACCGAATCACCGGTAGATATTCAGGCGATATTCCCTGTCAGTCAGTACACGGTGCTGGAAATCGGCTTCGGGATGGGCGACTCACTGTTCGAAATGGCCGTGGAACACCCGGATTACAATTACCTCGGTGCTGAAGTGCACCGGCCAGGCGTCGGGCATCTGTTGCACCGGGCGGCGGATGCCGGCCTTCAGAACTTGCGGGTGTTCAATGCAGATTCGCTGGATGTGCTTTCCCGGGCCATACCGGAAGGCAGTCTTGATCAGGTGCAGATCTTTTTTCCTGACCCCTGGCATAAGAAAAAGCATCATAAGCGTCGGCTGATTAACGAAGCATTTCTGGCGCTGCTGAAATCACGTCTCAAAGCTGGCGGACTGATACATATCGCCACAGACTGGGCCCCTTATGCAGAGGTGATTGAAGCCTTACTGGCTCAGGACCCGATGTTACAGTCAGAACCGCCACCCGCACGGCCGGTGACCAAGTACGAAAAGCGAGGCGTCAGGCTGGGACATCAGGTGTTTGATCTGGCAGCCCGCTATAAGGCGGCGATCTAGTCCACCAGCATCAGCAATTCATTCAGAAACTGGAGTCCCTGATCCGTGGGTTTCACCCGGTCATCCTGCTGCCTCAGTAACTGACGGCCGACCCCCTGCTTAATAAAAACATCCAGGTCAGTTGCCTGCAGTCCTGTTCTGGCGACAAAGTCCTCCATCGTGAAGCCCTGAGTCATGCGTAGGCTGTTCATGAGGTACTCCAGCACCAGGTCTTCTTTCGCCACCGTTTGAACCTTGCGATTGGGGCTGACCAGGTAGTCTTTGGGCAATCGGGTTTTACTGGTTCTGATTAATCCATCTCGCAGTGTCAGCTTGCCGTGGGCGCCTGCCCCTATACCCAGGTAATCGCCAAACTGCCAGTAATTAAGGTTGTGCAGGCACTGGTGGTCTTTGCGGGAAAAGGCGGAAACTTCGTAGCGCTCGTAGCCGCTCTCTGCCAGCAGGGCCATACCGGCCTCATAGATGGACCAGAGATCATCTTCCTCTGGCAGTACCGGTGGCGCGGAATAAAAGGCGGTATTCGGCTCGATAGTCAGTTGATACCAGGACAGATGTTCAGGTCCAAGGCTGATTGCCTGCCGGAGGTCAGTCAACGCTCCCTCCAGGCGCTGTCCGGGCAAGCCGTGCATAAGGTCCAGGTTGATATTCCGGCACCCGGCTTTACGTGCAGCCCCATAGGCACGCTCAGCGGCTTCGCCTGTGTGTATTCTGCCAAGGGCTGTCAGTTGTGGATCACTGAAACTCTGAATTCCCAGGCTCAGGCGCGTAACGCCAGCCTCAAGAAAGCCGCTGAAACGGGATTCATCAACTGTGCCCGGATTAGCTTCCATGGTGATTTCTGCTGGTAAGCGCCCAAAACGCTCAGCAATACCGGTCAGGACTGCGTTGATGGTCGCTGGTGACATCAGGCTCGGGGTGCCACCCCCCATGAAGATACTGAGCAGGTCGGGCACCGTGCCGAGCAGCGACAGATCCTGATCAAGATCTGCCAGCAGTTGGCTGATGTAGGCCTGTTCCGGCAGCTCATCGCCTGCAGCATGCGAGTTGAAGTCGCAGTAGGGGCACTTGCGCAGACACCAGGGCAGGTGCACGTACAGCGACAGGGGCGGCGGCGCGCCCAGCTGCAGCGTGCCCGGGCGCAGGTAGTGCTCCACGGCTGTCTGACCGGCGCGCGAGCCTAAAGGCCCCAGGCCTGCTGCATCAGCGTGCGCATCTGCTGCGCCGCCAGCGCCCGGTGGCTGTGCCGGTTCTTCACGTCGGCCGGCAGTTCGGCCACGCTGCTGCCGAGTGCAGGAATCCACATCAGCGGGTCGTAGCCGAAGCCGCCCTGCCCGCGTGGCGCCGCCAGGATCTCGCCCTCCCAGCGGCCGAAGGCGATCAGCGGCTCCGGGTCGTCGGCGTGGCGCAGTGCCACCAGCACGCTGACGAAGCGCGCGCGCCGGTCGGCCTGGCCCGCCAGTCGTTCGAGCAGCCAGGCGTTGTTGGCGGCATCCTGCACGCGCCGCGTGGCTTCGCGATCGCCCTGCGCCGGCACCACGCCGGCGGCATGGGCCGACACCACGCCGGGCGAACCGCCCAGCGCCGAGACGCACAGTCCGGAGTCGTCGGCGATGGCCGGCGCCTGGGCGGCGCGCGCGGCATGGCGGGCCTTGGCCAGCGCGTTCTCGACGAAGGTGAGGTGGGGTTCCTCGGCTTCCGTCACGCCCAGCGCGCCCTGCGCCACCAGCGCCAGCGGCAGGCCATCGAACAGCACCTGCAGTTCCGCCAGCTTCTTGGCGTTGTTGGACGCCAGCACCAGGCGCATGGCCGCCGCCGCGGTGTTCAGGCGGCCA
>JAGRIO010000370.1 GCA_020443225.1 Pseudomonadales bacterium | reverse complement strand
CTCCTTGCCTGACGCTGAATTCACTCATGTGGCAATACATGGAAATCAGTCCCTGGCCATGATCTATCAGCACCGTATTGCCGTTGAAGAAATAATCTCCCATAGCGGTAACCACGCCGTCTGCAGCAGCGATAATCGGTGTTCCCGTCGGGGCAGCAATATCGAGACCACTATG
This sequence comes from Pseudomonadales bacterium, assembly GCA_020443225.1. Taxonomy (GTDB): domain Bacteria; phylum Pseudomonadota; class Gammaproteobacteria; order Pseudomonadales; family Azotimanducaceae; genus UBA4582. The sequence continues at coordinate 3,552 of JAGRIO010000370.1, read as the reverse complement.
AGGATTCCGGGTCTGGCCATTCAGTACCCGGCGCGATCCAAAAGAACTGGAAAGTGGTCCCGGCGTCGGTTGCAGGAAGACTGGTTTGACCGGTACGGGATTGAAATTCAGAAAGGCTTTGTCCATTTCCTGACGTTCACGCCTGATTCTGTCCATGTCCTGGGCGTAGGGGTTCACTTTGCGATCGTCGGGAATGGTCAGGTGTTGAGTCCGGTAGGCTTTGTCCTCAATGAGAAAATTGAGAGTGCCTGCGGGATTCAGTTCCAGCTGCTGTTCGCCCGGCTGCATGGAAAGCGGAATGCCGACAATGGCGAATTGTTTATTCTCTTCCTGCACCAGCATGACTTTCTGGTGATTAAACACCACGCTGCGGGTATTGGTGGGTACCTCGATCACGGCTACGCCGCCGGGGACCGCTTCATGTCGGGGCAATGACTGAGCGAGCGGTGCGGTTAATGCCAGAATGGCAGCCAACAGCACAGTGGGAATGTAGTTTCTGAACACGCGATTCCTGTAGTTTTAAGTTAATTCTTCCGGTTTATCGGTTAAGGCGATGTCCGTGACACTAGCGGTCAGCTCGCCTTCATTCAACCGGGCGCTGATGATATCGCCTGGCTTCAGGCCGGCCGCAGAGCGGATAAGTTGCGCTTTACCATCCACTTCTGCCGTCACAATGGCATAGCCGCGGGCAAGTGTATTCAGCGGGCTGACGTTGTTGAGCCGTGCACTGTGTTCCCGCAGCATCGCCTGTCGGTCGCTGAGGGAGCGTTGGTTGATGGTGACAAGCCTGTCCCGTAAATGTCTGATTTGCTGCTGATGTGACTGAATCAGCGGCAGCGGATGACGTTGCCTTGAACCCAGCAGGCGCAGGCGGTTCTGTTGTTGCTGCAGTGTCTGCTGCATGGCCCGCTTCAGCCGGTCAGCCACATCCTGAATACGGTAGCCTGCCAAATGATGCCGGAAGGAACCGCGAAGCCGAATTTCCAGATCGTCAAGCCGTTGTTGCAGATCCTGAAGGCGCCGGCCGGGATGACGCAGGCGGCGGCTCAGATGTTCCAGCTGTCTGCTTTCGGATTGCAGCCGATTAGTTACGGAGCTGATCAATTGCTGTTCATGACGGCGGAACTGTGTCAGCCACTCTGTCTGATCCGGGCTGATGAGCTCTGCCGCCGCAGACGGTGTGGGCGCGCGCAGGTCAGCGACAAAATCGCTGATAGACACATCGGTTTCGTGACCGACCGCCGATACCACAGGCAGTTGGCTGGCAAAAATGGCGCGGGCGACCGGCTCGGTATTAAAAGCCCACAAGTCTTCCAGTGAACCGCCACCCCGGGCGACCAGCAACAGATCAAACGGATCTTCAGTCATGGCATTAGCGCGCCCAATAGCCTCCGCGATCTGGCGCGGAGAATCCTCACCCTGAACCTGTACCGGCAGTATGCTGATGCGAATAGCAGGGAACCGGCGCTCCAGTACATGCAGAATGTCGCGTATTGCTGCACCGGTCGGCGAGGTGATGATGCCGATATGGCGGGGCATCGCCGGTAGTGGCTGTTTGGCAGATGTCTCAAACAGCCCTTCAGCCGCGAGCCTGGCTTTCAGTTTTTCAAACGCCTGCCGCAGAGCACCGTCCCCGGCCTCCTCCATGAATTCACCGATCAGCTGGTAGTCACCACGGCCTTCATAGAGACTCAGTTTACCCCGCAAGACCACCTGGGTGCCGTTGGCCGGTTTGAACCGGATCAGTGAATTCCGGTTCTTAAACATTGCGCAGCGAATCTGTGCGCTGTCATCCTTCAGGGTGAAGTACCAGTGACCGGATGAGGGCCTGGTGAAGTTGCTGATCTCGCCCTCGACGAAAATCATCGGGAACTCACCTTCAAGTAACCGGCGAGCGGCCTTGTTCAGGTCAGCGACAGACAGAATTTCGCGATTGGACTGGGGAAATGACATGGCCACATGATGCCTGTTTTGTTCCCTTCTGCAAGGGCTATTGGTATGAATCTGCAGGGGCTGCCTGTATAATTCGCCTCTTTGGAGTGGCCCTGATTCCATGACTACTACTGAAGCGACCCCCCACGCGAATGCCGCCTCTGATCAGCCTGATCAGAACATCCACGCAGAAAAAATCCTGATTCTGGACTTTGGTTCCCAGTACACCCAGCTGATCGCCCGGCGTATACGTGAGATCGGGGTTTACTGTGAAATCCGCGCCTTTGATATGTCTGAAGCAGATGCCCGGGCATTTAGTCCTATGGGTGTGATTCTCTCCGGTGGCCCGGAGTCTGTGACAAAGGACGATACCCTGCGTGCCCCGGACTGGGTCTTCAGCTTTGGTGTACCCGTGCTGGGAATTTGCTATGGCATGCAGACCATGGCGCTGCAACTGGGTGGTCAGGTTGCCGGTTCGGACAAACAGGAATTCGGCTATGCGCGAGTGAAGGTACAGGGCACTTCAGCATTGCTGGATGATATTCACGACGAAATGGATAGCGGGCACCGTTTTCTGGATGTCTGGATGAGCCATGGTGACAAGGTGGTTTCAGTCCCGCCAGGATTTGCTGGCATTGCTGATACTGCGACCACTGAATTTGCTGCCATGGCGGACGATGCCCGGCGTTTCTATGGCGTGCAGTTCCATCCTGAAGTGAACCATACGTTACAGGGCTTCGCGATACTGCAGCGCTTCATCAAAGACATTTGTGGCTGTGAATGTTTATGGACACCCGCCAATATCGTTGAGGATATTGTTCACGGTGTGCGTGAACAGGTGGGTGACAGGAAGGTCATTCTCGGACTGTCGGGCGGTGTGGATTCATCCGTGGTGGCGGCGCTGTTATCGAAAGCCATTGGCGATCAGCTGACCTGCGTATTCGTGGACAACGGTTTGCTGCGTCTGCACGAGGCAGAGCAGGTAATGCAGATGCTGGGCAAAGGTTCAGATAACGTGTTCAAGCTCAATATCATTGCGGTGGATGCCGCAGATCAGTTTCTGGGCCGGCTGGCAGGAATCGAAGACCCGGAACAAAAGCGCAAGATTATTGGAAATACCTTTATTGAAGTCTTTGATGAGCAGGCGTCTGCCATCGAAGGAGCTGATTTCCTTGCCCAGGGCACCATCTATCCTGATGTGATTGAATCCGCCGGTAACAAGGGCGGTAAGGCGCATGTCATCAAGTCGCATCACAATGTAGGTGGCTTGCCGGATTACATGAAGCTGGAGCTGGTAGAGCCACTGCGGGAACTGTTTAAGGATGAGGTGCGGAAAATTGGCCTGGAACTGGGGCTGACGGAAGAAATCGTGTTCCGCCATCCATTCCCCGGACCGGGTCTTGGCGTGCGGATTCTTGGCGCCGTGAACAAAGAATATGCGGATCTGCTGCGTAAAGCCGATCATATTTTTATCGAAGAACTCCGTGCCCATGGCCTGTATGACAAAGTCAGCCAGGCTTTTGCAGTATTTCTGCCTGTTAAATCCGTAGGTGTGGTTGGCGATGCCCGGCGTTATGAATATGTGATTGCGCTGCGTGCCGTTGAAACCATTGATTTTAT
>JAGRIO010000369.1 GCA_020443225.1 Pseudomonadales bacterium | reverse complement strand
CAATCAGATGACCCACTCAGTAGAAATACTGGAAACCCTGCTGGAGAAATACCCGAGGGATATTCTGGCCCTGCGGATCGCCCATTACCTGCATTTCTACGTAGGCACAGATGCTGACATGAAGGCCTCAGTGAGTCGCGCCTTTGATATCTGGCAACCGGGTGATCCCTATTATGGTTTCATCCTGGGTATGTACAGCTTTGGCTGTGAGGAAGCCGGCGACTATGCCACTGCTGAGACTTGCGGCCGTCAGGCGGTGGAAATCAACCGGGATGATATCTGGGCTGCCCACTCTGTCGCACATGTACTGCAGATGCAGTCGCGTTTCAGAGAAGGTATCAGCTGGTGCGGCGATCTGCTGCCTGGCTGGACTGATGCCAACAACTTCGTTAACCATCTGCACTGGCACAAAGCGCTGCAGCATATCGGCGCTGGAGAACCTGAAGCCGCATTGAATATCTACGACACCTGGCTGGAAAAACCGATTGCCGATGATTTCTATCTCGATGTCTGCAACGCCGCAGCACTGCTGTGGCGACTCGAAATGCTGGGGCTCGACGTGGGCAATCGCTGGGAGGCCCAGCGGGAAATCAGCGCCCGGCGTGCCTGCGATGACGACCTGGTCTTTCCGACAATGCACTATCTGATGGCCCCGATCGCTCTGGGGGATGAGGTTGCCGTTGACGCGGCTCTTGCCAGTCTGCAGCACTGGGCCAGTGAGAACACGACTCAGGGTGAAATCTGTCAGCAAGTCGGTTTACCGCTTGCTGAGGCCATGATTGAAGTCAGATCCGGCAACAGAACCGAGGGTGCCACCAGAATCGCCGCCATCGCCGATGACATCTGGAAAATTGGAGGCAGCCATGCCCAACGGGATCTGTTCAGCCTGATTCAGAATTACTATCACTAAGCAAAAGGAAAGCAATATGAGCTATGAGCAGATTCTCTACGATGTAGAGGACAATATTCTCACCATCACCCTGAACCGGCCTGAAAAGCTCAATGCTTTCACCGGCATCATGATGCAGGAAATGATCGATGCCCTGGACCGCGCTGATGCTGACGACAACGTCAAGGCGATTATAGTGACCGGCGCCGGTCGGGCATTCTGCGCCGGGGCCGATCTGGCTGCTGGTGGTGACACCTTTAATGCAGACAGCACAGGTTCGGGGCTTAAGCCAGACGGTGGCGGGTTGCTGACCCTGCGTATCTTTGATTGTATGAAACCCATCATTGCCGCCTGTAATGGTCCGGCAGTAGGCATCGGTGCGACCATGCAGTGCGCCATGGATATTCGGCTGGCATCGGACAATGCCCGTTACGGATTCGTTTTCGCCAAGCGTGGCATCGTACCGGAAGCCTGCTCCAGCTGGTTCCTGCCACGTCTGGTAGGCATCAGTCAGGCCCTGGAATGGACCTACTCTGGTCGCGTATTTGCCGCACAGGAAGCCTATGAAAAACGTTTGGTGCGCAGCCTTCACAAGCCTGAAGAGTTACTCAGCGCTGCCCGGGAACTGGCCCATGAGTTTGCAACTGAAACCTCTTCGATTTCTGTCGCCCTGATTCGTAATATGATGTGGAAAATGCTGGGTGCCGATCACCCGATGGAGGCCCACAAGATTGATTCAAGGGGCGTTTACTATACTGGCAGGTCTGCTGACGCCAAAGAAGGGGTGCAGTCATTCCTGGAGAAAAGACCGGCAGCATTTCCGGGCAAGGTCAGCTCGGACATGCCTGAGTTTTTCCCATTCTGGGAACAACGCAAATTCGAGTAACTGGCAATACAGCGCAGCCGGGCCACGGGTCCGGCTGTTACTGACGCCTGACCCGGCTAACACGACAGTCATCAGATTTGAATCAGCAAGAGGTACACAGTATGTCCAGCACAGGCAAACCAAGAATTGCGATTAATGGGTTCGGCAGAATCGGTCGATGTGTTGCGCGAATCGCCAAACTGCGCAAGCACTACGATATCGTCGCAGTCAATGACCTGGCGACGCCGGAACAGCTGACCTATGCATTCCGCTACGATTCCATTCATGGCAAATATCCTGGTCAGGTCAGTTTTCAGGATGACGTGATGGAAATCGACGGCGACCCCTTCCGGGTGTTCTGCGAAAAAGACCCGGCCAGTCTTCCCTGGCGCGAACTGAAGATTGACTATGTTGTCGAGAGTTCCGGTGCTTTCCGCAAGCTGGATCAGTTACAGAAACATCTGGACGCTGGCGCGAGACGGGTAATCGTGACGGTGCCGACCAAGGACCCTCTGGAGTCCACCATCGTGATGGGCGTTAACGATCACGTGGTGACGAAGGACAGCAGAATCATCAGTAATGCCAGCTGTACCACCAACTGTGCAGCGCCGGTGGTTAAGGTGCTGCACCAGAAGTTTGGCATTATCCGTGGTCTGATGACGACGGTGCATGCCTACACATCAGATCAGCGTCTTATTGATGCGCCCCACAGTGATCCCCGCCGGTCACGCAATGCCGCGACTAACATCGTACCTACGTCAACCGGCGCCGCTAAAGCCATCGGCAAGGTGCTGCCAGAGCTGGCCGGTAAACTGGACGGCATCGCCATGCGGGTACCCGTTGCAGATGGCAGTGTCGTCGACCTGACGCTGGAACTCCGGGACAATACCACGGCAGAGGAAATCAATGCCGCAATGAAGGCAGCTGCAGGCAGCCACCTGTTCGGCATTCTGGAATACTGTGAAGATCCGATTGTCTCGAGCGATATAGTTGGCAACAGCCACTCGAGTATCTTCGACGCCCAGCTGACTCAGGTGCTGGATGGTAATCTGGTGAAGGTTGTCAGCTGGTATGACAATGAATGGGGCTACAGCACCCGCATCGAAGAACTGATAAACCGGCTGGCCCAAATGGACCGCTGACCCGGCGTGAGCGACCCTGTGATCAGCGATGCTGCTTTAATCGCAGCCCAATCACGAACAGCTCCAGGGTCGCTTTCATCATATCCCGCAGGCGCATCTTTGAACCCCGTACATCCCGCCAGGCTTTCAGGGGTACTTCGCGAAACTCTCTCAGGTGGTAGCCCGGCACTTCTTCACAGCCATATCGCAGCCTGCCCAGCAGCTCCACATCAAACGCCCAACTGGACGTAAATGGTTCCCTCAGGCTGGCTTCCAGCAGCGGGGTCACTGAAAACACCTTGGCACCACACTGGGTGTCGTACACTGGCATTCGCAGAATGTTGGACGCAAACGTGGCGAAAACACGACCTGCATAATGACGAAAACTTGAACGTTCAATACTGGCGCCCATATGCAACCACCGCGAACCCAGTACTGCATGAACAGCTGGTTCATGCCGCAGAGTATTCAGCAAACGAATCATCTCTGTCGCAGGGGTGGCGAAATCAGCATCCAGATAACCAATATGCCGGGCACCCAGAGCCAGAGCCAGATTCATTCCCTTCCTGACGGCTTCCGCCTTGCCCACATTCTCTGCCAGAATCGTAACCTGCACCCGGTCCCCGAGCTGATCTTTTACACTGTGCAGTTTTTCCCGGGTACCATCCGCAGAGCCATCGTCTACCAGGATGAGTTCTACGTCTTCCTCTTCCAGCAATAGTTGCAACGAAGACAGATCAAGACGATCTTCTTCATTGAAACAGGGAATAACGATGGCAGTTCTCATATCGCGCGCGTGCTACTGGCTCAGGGTTTTTACCCGCTCAGGGCTGTTCATTGGCTCAGGGCTGTTTACCCGCT
>JAGRIO010000368.1 GCA_020443225.1 Pseudomonadales bacterium | reverse complement strand
CGCAGGAAGTGGTTTTTGAGCCGCTGAACGAATATATCAGTGAAGGGGCAACCAGGGGGCGTAAGCGTGCTTCAGAACCAGGACATGTCACGGCTGCAATGCCTGGTAATATCGTCGAGGTACTGGTTGCGGAAGGCGATGAAGTTAAAGCCGGGCAGGCTGTTCTGATCGCAGAAGCCATGAAAATGGAAACTGAGATTCACGCAAGCATTGCAGGCGTCGTTAAAGCTGTTTACGTCAGCAAAGGGGATCGTGTGACGCCCGGAGAAGTACTGGTGGAAGTAAGCTGACGGGAAGACCAGTGACACTCATGGTTGTCTCTCGCTGATCACCACAGACAAGCCTGAAAACAGAAGAATAAAGAGATCAAAAAACATGAAAAAACTGGTTAAAGGTGTGCTCAACTTTCAGAGAGAGGTTTACCCGGAAAACAGGGATCTCTTTGCCGAACTTGCTGATGGCCAGAACCCGGAAATTCTTTTCATTACCTGCTCAGACTCCAGAATCGACCCGAATCTGGTCACGGGATCAGCGCCAGGTGATTTATTTATCTGTCGTAACGCCGGCAACGTAGTTCCACCCCATGCCTACGCTACCGGCGGAATGACGGCCTCCATTGAATATGCGGTCGCCGTGCTGGGTGTACGCCACATTATCATCTGCGGTCATGCTGATTGCGGCGCCATCAAAGGCGCACTGGACATGAGTAAACTTACCGGCTTGCCGCACGTCCACGAATGGCTGGGACACTGTCGTTCGGCCATGGATATTGTCAGAGAACGGCATGACATACCCTGGGGCGATGCAATTGATGATTGTTATCTGAACGAGTGTATCAGCCAGAATGTCCTGCAACAGGTGCAGCACATCAGGACCCACCCAGCCGTCGCTGCCAAGCAGGCAACCGGCAAGGTGTTTGTGCACGGATGGATCTACGACATCAAAAGTGGCAGCATTCAGGCCAGCAATGAACACTGCACGAAATTTCTGCCTTTCAATGAACGCTATCGAAGCGTCATAGAATCACTCGGCTGAACCTCACCACGAACAGTAATCGTCAGGAATTACCGGCCAGAATCCACACAACGGTTTATTTCGCATGAAGAAAGCTTGACCGGAACTGAATACCCCATTTCCCATCAACCAACGTCGCAATCCACAGGGTATCGAAACGATGATAAACCTGACCATTCGCATCGCAGCGATCGTTGGTTAGCGCCAGATGTACCTTATCTTCCCCACTGTGAACAACCTCAAGATTGCTGACAATGGTATGGTGCCAACCTTCAGCCGCCAAGCGCGCTTCTCCTTGTCTGGAGAGTTCCGCGAACTGCTCTGCCGAGTCTGTTTGGGTAAATCTGCCAGCGGCAAGCCGAACATGGGGATAATTCAGCGTCGCGGCATGACGCTCGTGATCCTGTGCATTGAATGTCTCAATAAAATCATGGACAGCCTGAATAGCCGCCTGTTCTGCTTCAGCAGACATAACTTAACCCTCCATCAACCTTACTGGATCTGGCTCAGCGCTTGCTTACTCAACTCATGCAACCGCGCAACTTCACTTCGTTTCTGCATCTGAGCCACGAGATTTTCATTTTCATCAGGATCATCGCTGAGATCAAAAAGTTCCACCCACTCACCGGTGTTCAACTCATAGGTCAGACGTAAGTTACCGTCAGTTACCGCCACCCAGGTTGGCAAGCCTGGTCTCATACGGATCATACTGTGAGCCACATCACGCACCTTAACATTCTCGCCACGCAGTACAGGTAAAAGCGATCGTGCAGAAGCGCCCTCCAATACTTTAGCACCCGCTGCCTCCAGCATGGTCGCAACCATGTCAAAGGCCTGCACCGGCGAGTCATAAGCACCGGACTCACAGCCGCCTGGCGGGCGAATAATCATCGGAACTCGAACAGAAGATTTATAGAAGCACATCTTTGCCATCAGGCCATGATCACCCAGCATTTCTCCATGATCCGATGAGTAGATAATCAGTGTGTTATCCAGCTCTCCTCTGGTCTCAAGTTTTGCAAGTACTTCACCTATTTTCTGATCAATAAGAGAAACCATGGCGTAATACTGTCTTGCACCCGCCATCACAAATTCGTCGGTCAGCAGTTCACTATGAGAGTGCTTCCGGATCAGGGCGATATGATCTGCCCACTGCTCATCATCCGGGCTGGGAATTGCAGTGTTGCTTCTTCGAATAACCTTATCTTTGTAATAATCGGCCCACTCAGGATCACCCATTAACGGCACATGTGGCTGAACGAATGCCAGATTAAGAAACCACGGGTTGTCGCCTGTCTGAGTATCAAGCCAGCGTTCCGCCTCACCCGCCAGAAAGCTGGTCAGATCCAGCGCCTGCGGCAAGGGGCTGGTTACGCCCTCCCAGTGGCGGTCTCCAATCCTGAAGCGATCAGAGATGGTTTTTCTATAGGCTGCGAGGTCACCCCGTTCTTTAACGAACCGGGTGAAGGGAGTTTCGTAATTGACGTGTACATAACGGTCAAATTCCTCGATGACGTGATCATAGCCAAATTGCTGTAGCCACTCATCGCCCGGTGCTGGTTCCCGTTCCTTACCCATCGGCCAGTTCGAATAATGGGTTTTTCCAACAACAGCGGTTTTGTAGCCGGCCTCCTGAAGGTTCCTGGTGTAAGTCTGCCAGTCAGGCCGACATTCACCGGTAAAATTGCCGATGATCCCGTGTTGGTGCGGGTACCGCCCCGTCAGCAAGGATGCCCTTGCCGGCTGACAGATGGGGCTTTCAGTCCAGGCCTGTGTAAATCTCATACCTTCAGCAGCAAGCCGGTCCAGATTCGGAGTCTTCACCACTTCGTTGCCTGCACAGCCCATCACATCTGCACGATGCTGATCTGAATAAATAAAGAGGATATTAGGTTGTTTCATGGGAGACCCTTCCGCGATTCGTAAGACGCCAGCACCCTGACAGTGAAGTAAATCAGTACTCTGTTCACAGACATTGCTACTTTTCTCGCCCACTGACGGTTCTGGCCAGCACCTGGCAGCGCTTCATCAGCCGACGCGAGTCCTGCGGAAACTCATCGCGACGGTGAAGCACACGACGATTGTCCCAGATGATCAGGTCTGATGGCTGCCACCGCTGACGCCAGACGAACTCCGGAAGCGTAGCCCAGTGCCAGATCTCGTCGAGCAGGGCTTCGCTCTCGTTCAGGGAAAGTCCGGGTATGCAGGCCCATTCACGGCGACCGAGATAGAGCACTTTTTCGCCCGTTTCCTCATGCGTCCTGATCACAGGATGCACGGCCCCGGGAGCATCGCGGGGATCATCAAATGGCTCGAAGCCGGGGCGCAGCTTACCAATGCTGGTATGTGCAGCATCGTGCTTGATGGTAAGGTTGGCTACACGTGCTTTCAGGTCATCGGGCAGCGCAGCGTAAGCAGCTTGTTGGTCAGCGAAACAGGTATCACCGCCTGTTTCCGGAATCTCAACGCCGAGCAGTACACTGGCTGGGGGTGGTGTTTCGACGTAGGTCATATCAGAATGCCAGCTTGCCTCGGCGTTACCCAGCCCACCTATCGGTTTACCATCCACCAGAATATTTGAAAGCCGGGTGACGTAGCGATTTCTGATTTTTGCCTTGTCAGCTTCTGACATTCTTCCGAACGGTGCTTCTTCCAGCGGCCCAAACCTCGCGCTGAACACTTGCAGCGACTGCTCATCAATCTCCTGACCTCGTATCCTGAGGACCCCGAATG
>JAGRIO010000035.1:262-18943 GCA_020443225.1 Pseudomonadales bacterium | reverse complement strand
CGGTTGTCAGGGCTTTCTGTGGTGCCTGCTGCCTGATGTAAATTTCCTGCAATTTGCCCCAAACACGGAGTTCTTCCGGCATCACGTGATCTTCACGCTGAAATATTTCCAGGGCCGCCAGCGCTGACGCCTCTGCCTCTTCTGGCAGATTTTTGCTGAGCAGGGCCCCGGCCCGTTCAGCAAGTATGCTGGCGTGAAGCGGGGAGTGATCTGACTCCAGAATGAGTTCACCTTCCTCCAGCAGGGTCAGTGCCTGATCGGGTTCGCCCAGTGCTGACTGGTCCTTTGCCAGCTCCAGTAAGCCTCGGGCAACCCGCCAGGGTGAGTCAGAACGAATAATCTCCCGGTGATAACGAACATAATCTGTATGGTAAGCGACTGCTTCTTCTGTATCACCCGCTTCACGGCTGATGGAACCCAGCATCATTTTCACGGCGGCGGAAAGGCGGTTCTCAGTATTTCCACTCAGCTTGTTGAGAGCCTCGGTCAGGAACTGATTGGCCAGCGGATAGCGCTCCAGGGCCAGATAGATACCCCCCAGTGCAGCCGTTGTGCGAGCGTACTCGGTCAGATGATCTCCTTCCCGAAACAGATGGTATGCGCTGGTCAGGGCTTTGACAGATTCCTGATACTGTCTGTTGTCCTTCAGGATGGTGCCACGGTTGTACAGGGCGAGGGCTTCACCGTAAGGTTGATTCAGGCTTTGGTAAACCTGCTCTGCCTGCAGGAAATAGCTGGCTGCCAGATCGCTCTGACGTTCAACGGCTGTATAGTAGCCCCCGAGATTGTTAAGCACCATAGCGTGAATGTCAGGAAATGCGGTGGTCTCTGGCAGCAGAGTCTGCAGACACCTCAAACTTTCGTTGCGCCCCTGAAATATCAGTGCGTCACACAATTCTGACCTGGCTGTAAGATATTCATGTTTCAGATGCTGGCTGCCGCCGATTTTTTGCAACAGTTGCTCAAGCAGGCGAATGCGTTCATCTTGCCGGTCCTGCCGGTGCTGGACGCGGGCATAAAGTAGCAGTGTGCTGGCATAGTCCTGCAACCCCAGTGCTGACCGGGAATGCAATTGACGGGCGATGAGGTCTGCGCATCCGAAGTTGCGTTGCTGATTGCACAAGGCGAGCAGAGTGATGAGCTGATGGTCAGGTATTTCGTCTGCGCGACTGGAAGTTGCCAGTTCCGCCAGTTCTGCCAGTTCAGCCAAAGTGGCCGGCCTATTACCCGGCGCTATCGTGCTGCTGGTTTCCTCCCCGACAAGGTACTCACCCAGCAAGGTAGCAAATTCCATGGCTGCCGGCTTTTCTTCGCTATGTATCGAAATGTCATTTTCTGAAGGGGTTGGGGCGGCGTTGTTATGCACAGTGATGTCGACCGGACCCAGATAGTCTCGAAGGTGAACGGAAAACTGCCGGTGCGGCGCGCGGATAATATAGTGGCGGTCTGGGGTGCTGAGATGATAGTCCTGTGCCACCGGTGAACTGAACGTGATTACCGAGCGTTCCTGTACCTCAAGCAATCTGGCGTTTGCCTTAAAGCAGCCGACCAGCAGCAGGCCGCATACAAGCATCGTCAGCGAGTGACTCACAGACTTCATGGCACTCAGTTTCCGGTGAAAGTTACGACGTGCCTGAGTTCCAGCGGCTGCCCACCGACAACCTCGCGAAGGCTGCCAGCGGCGACATCATAAGGTTCTTTCAGCACAGAATGCGGAGAAGCCAGCAGCATCGCGTGAAATACTTCGGCCACGATGCGTGAGCCCATGGGGCCCAAATGCGCGCCCTTGCCGGCGCGAATACCCGATTCAAACAGGATGTAAAACCATAGGGGTGAACACTTGTGCAGATCGTATTGCTCCATCACGGCTTTAAGCGCAGGACTTGCGGCCTGCAGGAATTCAGCTTCCGTTACGGGTTCGATGTCAGTCACTGCTGCCATGGCGCTGGCGACTGCCTGACCACTGGGCAGACCATAACGAACGCCTCGTAACAAGTTCCGTAAAGGCAGTGAACCACCGCCAGAGTGGGGAAGATTCTTCAGGAAGTCAGAGATATAGCAGTCGATCAGCATCGCGTGATTCGGCTTGCAGGCAGGATCCAGAGGCAGAAAAAACCGCCAGTCGATGTACCAGCTGTTGGTCTGGCGGTTGACGTCAGTCAGTTTGTAAAGACCGGTTCGCTGTAGCAGATCCTGCAAAGTAGCGGGGTTGCCGTTGGCATGGGTCAGAAACCGGTTCCAGTCATAGCTTTCCCGCACCATGCTATGACCAAAGCGATAGGCTGCGCCACTGAACTCAACCGGTATGGGTGGCAACTGATCACCACTTTTGTAGAAATGCACCAAACCCTGCTCAAAGACCTCTGTACAGACCTTCGGGTCCAGAATGCGGCGCAGGTAATCCTGCACAATAATGGTCTGATAAATCTGCAACACTTCCTTCTTAACTTCAGAGAACCGGGACAGGGGAATGTCCGGGTCCGGACCAATCAGTTTGTTGTGCAGTAGCTGGAACAGCAGGTGCGTGTGCATGAGAGGCAGATTGTCTTCGTTCCTGGCATCGGCAATCCGGCCCTGACCGGCAAAGGTGCGGTCCAGGTCCGGACGGGAAGGCTCGGTGGTTTGTTTGGTACAGCCGATGTGGAACTTACCAGACTGATTGATGAATTCGTCCTGCTTGCCGTAAACGTTATCCAGATCCAGCATCGGCGTTGCCAGCTGAAGTGGCAGTTCCGGCCCGGCGCCAGTATCGGGAAGGTCGTTGCCTTCAGCATCGAAGGTCATGTCGTGGTCAACGAACTGGCCGAAGTAGGTATATCCTGATGGAATTGGTCCTTCGCCGGAAGCGGTCGCCATCATGGCAGTGGCCAGTGCGGTGAGTGCTTCAGTGCTGAAGCTGGCCGCTGGCAGGTCAGGAAACAGCCGGGAAAAATGTCCCGCTGCAGTGTGACTTTTACTGTCCCCATACACGCTCATATTAGTCCTTTAACTGAAGTGTTGATCGGGTTCGCCCTGTCCGGGCGGGTGCTGTTTAATTTTTATCCAGGCGCTAGGTGTGTCTTCTCTCGTTTTTCTCTCAGTTCCTGACGCCATTTATTAACAAGCAGGTGGCGCAGATGTCAGTCAGCCGGCAGTGGCTGCATGACCATGCCATGAACCGCATCGGGACAAAAGCGCTTTCTCACCGCTGCGATCACCCGGGACATTTGGTACTCTCATACCAGAAGTTAAAGTGCATGATAGGGTTGCGCGATGAAGATACTGTCAGAACCTGTGTTTGTCGTCAGGCCGTCTCTACACTGCCGGAGAGCGTCGGTCATGCTGATGTTGCTGGCGCTGGTAAGTTGTCGTGCGCCGCTTGTGAATGAACCGCTTGTGAATGAATCGGCCGCGGAGCAGCAGGCACAACCAGAAAGATATCCCTATGAGAGGACCTCAGACGTGAAAACTATTCAGACCCGCAGTGGCCTGCTTCGCGGAACCCTGTCGGAATACAATCCAACCATCGAAGTATTCCGTGGCATTCCCTACGCGCAACCGCCCGTCGCTGCCCTGCGCCTTAAACCCCCGGTTCAGGAAACACCCTGGGAAGGCCTGCGCGATGCCACCCGGTTCAGTGATTCCTGTATTCAACCGACCAGTAGCAGTGCATTTGTCTGGCGACGGGGTGATTTCCCGGTCAGTGAAGACTGCCTGTATCTGAATGTCTGGTCACCAGATACCAGCGGCCGGCTTCCGGTTATGGTCTGGTTCCATGGCGGCTCGCATACCAGTGGTCAGGGGCATTCGAAAATCTTCGATGGCACGACTCTGGCTGAACAGGGTGTGGTAGTGGTGACCATCAACTATCGCCTGGGCGCTCTCGGCTTTCTTGCTCATCCCTGGCTGGCAGCGGAATCTGAGCATGACAGTGCCGGCAACTATGGTCTGCTGGACAAGATTGCAGCCCTTAACTGGGTTCGTGACAATATCGCCGGCTTTGGCGGTGACCCGGCCAACGTGACCATATTCGGACAGTCAGCCGGTTCACAAAGTGTCTGTTCACTCATGGTTTCGCCGCTGGCCGGTGGCTTATTTCACAAGGCTATTGGCCAGTCTGCTGCCTGTTTCGGACCGCCACCATCACGTGATGCCAATGGTTTTGAGCGGGGTGAAAAGTTTGTCCGGAATCTGGGAGTGAGCAACGTCGATGAGTTACGGGCGACAGACGCTGCTGATTTCCTGCGGGCGACTGCTGAGAGCGGCTGGGATTCCGCCAGCAGGATTGTCATTGATGGCTATGTCCTGCCGGACAATCACACCCAGCTGTGGAAAAGTGGTCAACACGCCAATATCCCGCTGATGGTCGGGTCTCTGGCGGACGAAGGAAATCAGCTGTTCCCGGTTAATGAAGCGCTGACAGAAGCGCAACTCGACCAGTATCTGCAGCGCCAGTATGGTTCTGCGGGTGCGCAGCTGAAAGCGCTCTACAGTCAACAGCACAAAACGCCGGGCACGATTCAGCATGCAGTAGCCACCGATACATTTATGGCCTTTGGTATGCGCCGCTGGGCTGAATACAACCGTTCGGCAGGAAACCCGACCTGGTTGTACTTTATGGACCTGGTGCCGCCGGCGTTTCATCTGTACTGGCCTGAAAACCCGGATATTGGACTGCCTGACGGGCCCCGCAGTGGCGGCGCCTATCATTCTGGCGACCTGGCCTTTGTCTTTGGTAATACCCACAAAGTGGGCGTCGACTGGACTACAGAGGACCACCTACTGTCCGGTCAGATGGTGCGCTACTGGACGAATTTCGCCAAAACCGGTAATCCAAATGGCGAGGGTCTGCCGGCCTGGCGTGCTTTTGATGAGGACTACTCAACCCTGCGGCTGAACGGGCAGCCCGCGACCGTCAACGGTATTCGGCGAGAGGCTCTGGATCTGATCAGTCAGCAGTTTCCTGAGTAACCAGTGTGGCCGGACTAGCTGAGATCCAGTCCCTTTATCATCACAATGTTAGCGTCGGATGCAGCAAACCGGTGGCTGGCCAGAGCCTGATATTCCTCTGAATCGTACCAGGCCCGGGCGTCGTCGCGGCTGGGAAACTCTATCAATACGGTCCGGGTATAAGGCCACTCACCTTCCATGGTTTCCGGTGCTTCATCGACCGACAGCAATTTGCCGTTGTATTTACTGAAGATATCCATGAAGCCATTGCCATACTGTGTGTAACGGTCAGGGTCGTGAATAGAAATCTGGGCCAGCAGATAAACGCTCATAAGGTGCCTCTTTGTTCAGGTTGTTCTGATGTAATGAATCAGGGCGGTTGTGCTGCACCTGATATACAGGATTGCGGCGTCAGCAGCCAGGTGTTTCATGATGTACCGGGAAACTCAGCCAAAAAATACCTGATGCAGATAACGGCCGGGCATCAGGGTAAATGCGCCGGCAATAATAATGGCGCCGGAATAGAGCGCAATCATGGCATTCCGGTGAGCCCTGATCATGCGCCTGCGCGCGGCAATTATGGCCTGTGGTACCGTCAGTAGTGTCAACAGACTCAGCAAATGTATGAAGCCAAAGTGACCAGCCAGCTGTGGGCCGACCTTTGCCGGCATCAGCAATGTCAGTGCGGCTGTTACTAGCATCAGCACCATATAAATCTTGCCCAGGCGACGATGCAATAGGGTGCCCTTGGTCAGGCGGAATAAAACCGGACCGATGACAACGCACGGCATAATAGTAAGCAGGTGCAGGTACATTAACAGTGTGTAGTTCATGGGTTCAGTCTGCCTGCTTTGTGCGTCTGGCTTTGTGCGTATGGAAGGTGCCGCGCTGTCAGCTGCGAGGTGCAAAACAGTCTGCAACTGTCAGCGTGCGGTTGCTGACACCGGGATAGCTCACCCAGTTAACGACGGTATTCAGTTGCAGTATGACATCGGATGCCGGAATGATTTTGCCATGACCAAAGTCCAGATCCTCAGTGGTGTGAGCATCACCCAGCAGGGTCAGGTTATAACCCCGCTCCATGGCGCCATAAGCCGTCGCCTGAATACACCAGTTAGTCATAGCGCCGCATAGTAACAGGTGTTTAATGCCGGTAGCGGTCAGATGATCGGTAAGTCCGGTTCCCTGAAAGGCAGAGTTGGTGGACTTGTGGAACAGCATTTCATCACTTGCGGGTTGCAGGGCGGGCACCCATTGCCAGGCTTCCGAATCTCTCACCAGTTCGTCATCGCCATGCTGAACCCAGATTACTGGAGTAGCCTGTTGTCTGGCTAAGGCAACTGCTTTTGCAACCCTGGCAATAATTTCCTCAGCCTTCCACGCATGGGCCATGACGCGATTCTGTACGTCCACTACCAGCAATGCAGTGTCGTTACGCTGAGACCCGTCAGCGGTTGATGTGAGTTCGGCCATGCATCAGCTCCTTCCTGTTATCGCAGGTTCTCAAATATCCGGCCGTCAGGCCATAGTGATTCTGCCGGTTGCGGTAATTTTCAGATGGATTTGTTGCTGAGCTGATGAAATGGTGCAGCGGTTTCTGACCAGCAAACGGGTTCCGAATCAAATCAGCCCCAGGTCTGCCATGGCGTTCTGCACCTGACGTTGGGTCGTCCTGGTCAGCGGTACCATGGGGAGCCGGCAATCAGGGCGACTGAGTCCCATCAGTGAGGCAGCGTATTTGACACCAGCAGGACTTGGCTCCGCGAACAGTGCCTGATGTAAAGGCAACAGCCGATGCTGGATCTCCAGTGCGACAGCATAGTTGCCCGCTGCGCAGGCGGTCTGCATCTGTGCGCACAGTGCCGGCGCGAGATTTGCGGTGACCGAGATGCAGCCTTGTCCACCGTTGGCGTTGTAAGCGACGGCAGTAATGTCCTCGCCGGACAGCAGGCAAAAGTCCTCGCCTGCCAGTGCCCGTTCCCGCAGTGGACGGCTCAGATCACTGGTCGCATCTTTGACGCCCACAATGTCAGGCAGCTCCGCCAGTTGCGCCATGGTCTCCGGCGTGATGTCGATGATGGCTCTCGGAGGAATGTTGTAGACCAGAATGGGGCCTTCAGTCGCATCGCTCAGTGCCCGGAAGTGCGCCAGAATACCGGCCTGTCCGGGGCGATTGTAATAGCCCAGAGCATGCAGGGTAGCGGTAGCGCCAGCCCGGATGGCGTAGCGGGTGAGTTCAATCGCTTCAACAGGATTGTTGGACCCCGCACCGGCAATGACCGGTAATTGCCCGCCAGCTTCATAAACGACGACATCGATGACCCGCTCGTGTTCCTGACGACTGAGCGTCGGCGCTTCGCCAGTGGTGCCAGCGGCAACCAGGCCGTGTGTGCCGTTGTCGATATGGAATCTGACCAGCCGGGCAAGTGCGGACTCGTCGACGGCATTATCTGTAAAAGGGGTTATCAGGGCGGCAATTGAACCACTGAACATAGGTTTCTCCTCTGTATTTCATGTCTTTTTTCATGACAACAGAGCAGCACCCGAAAAAGAAAAACCCCGGCTGCCGCTTCTGGCTGCCGGGGTTTTTGAGATTGGTGTTTGACCCGTTTCCTGTCAGCGCGCGCGCAACATTGCCTGTTTTTTGGCAACAGGTTTTTTGGCAGCACTGGCATTGGGGTAACAAGTCATGGCGCGTAAGGTAGTGAAGCAGGTTTTGATTGTCAATGGCTGGCTGATTGAGATAGGTATTTCGTGACCGATCAGCTAAGGTGTCACAAATTCATGCCTTTGCTCATTTGTCCGGCAACCCTCACTGCGGAAACGCTCGCCGGTGCCCTGGATAGCTGCCAAAGCCTTCCAGGAAATTAATGTGCCCTCCCTTCGACTTCGTTACCAGACCCATGAGTTTGGTGATATTGATATCCACGTCTGTACCCTGCGGGATAACCAGCAATTCAGTGACCCGGCCGGTGAGGCGGAAGACCTGGGTATCTCATCTGCCACCTGGCCATTGTTTGGCATTGTCTGGCCATCCAGCGTGGTGCTTGCCAATTATGTGCTGGGCTTTGATACCCGTGGCAAACGTATTCTGGAAGTTGGCTGCGGCATTGGCCTGAGTAGTTTGCTGCTGAATAAACTTGAAGCGGACATCACTGCCACTGACTATCACCCTGAGGCCGAACCTTTTCTGGCCAGAAACACCGGTCTGAATAACGGTGCCCGGATTCCTTTTGAACGGGTGGACTGGGCTGCGGATGACGATGAACTGGGGCTGTTTGACCTGATCATCGGCAGCGATGTCTTGTATGAAGATGAGCATGTGGCATTGCTCAGCGATTTTTTAGACAGCCACGCCAATGATCACTGCGAAATCATTCTGGTTGACCCGGGTCGCGGGAAAAAGGGCAGGCTGGTCCGCAAGATGACGGCGCTGGGTTTCACCTGTACGGAGAAAAAGCCGGCTGCTGAAACCCTGGCGCCGGCGGAATTCAAAGGCCATATCCTGAATTTCATCCGGCTTAGTCGTTAGCCGTCTCGCTGTCGGTACTATGGTCGAAAGTTCCGTATTGCAGAAAGTGCAGTGTCTGCCGAATCGCAGTTTCGTCCTTCATCAGAAACGGATGACTGACCGGCAGGGTGATAAAGTCAGCCATACCCGCAACCTGTGTTGCCTCTACTGATACCTTGCCATCATCAGGGTTCGGCAGAAATCCTGACAAAATCGGGTTCAGTGTTTCCGTACCGGCGATGATCCCGAGTGGAAAATTCACCGGTCCAAGTCGGGCCGGTACACCTTCTGCGTCGGTCCCCAGCTCCATCCCCGCCGGACCATTGATGAATTCGAACCCAGGCACGTTCTTCAGGTTGTCCACTACTTCACTGCCCTGGTTGGGCGGTCCGAGCATTACCACACGACCTGACACGACCCGTTCCGGATCGCTGAAATACACCCTTACAAGGATTCCACCCAATGAGTGGGTTACGAAATGGACGGTCTCGCTGCTGCGTTCCTTGCAGGATGCGAGGGCTGGCTCTATGGCGAGCTGTGCCAGCGTGCTGATCTTGTGATCCCGCGAAGGGTAGTCGACATTGATGACCTGAAAGCCTGCATGGCTGAGCTCACTTTCGAGCACATTCATAGACCCGGCACTGCGCGCCAGCCCATGAAGCAAGATGACACAATCAGCGGCGACCAGCGGTGGCGACAGAAAAATCAGCAGCAACCACAGCAGTTGTCGGGCGGCTGGACTATTCATGGCCGGACCTGGAGGTAATCTGGTTATAAAAAGTTGTCATGGCCTGTGACAGCTCAGCCATCAGGGCCTGGTCCTGTTGCAATTGCGCCAGTGACAGGGACTTGCCCAGTAAATGGGTCGTCAGACTGGCGTCCTTGATATGAATGCCGGCCATGGTTTCCAGAACCACGATCAGGGTGTCGCGTCCGACGGTGGAACGGCTGGTTGCGCTTAACATCGTAAAGGGCTTATCGATATGGGCATCTGTTTGTACCAGCCAGTCAAGGGCATTCTTCAGGGTACCCGGATAGCCCCTGGCGTAATCTGGTGTGGAGATCACCAGTCCGTCTGCCGAGCGAATCAGGTCAATCCAGGCTGCCACG
Source organism: Pseudomonadales bacterium (assembly GCA_020443225.1). Classification (GTDB taxonomy): domain Bacteria; phylum Pseudomonadota; class Gammaproteobacteria; order Pseudomonadales; family Azotimanducaceae; genus UBA4582. The sequence continues at coordinate 9,393 of JAGRIO010000035.1, read as the reverse complement.
GCGGGATAATCCAACGGATCATGGTCCGGATTAAAGTGCGGCAGCTGATCCAGTCCGGTTGCAACCGTATACTGAATTTGTGGTGGGCAACACTGTCCGGCCAGCGCAATCAGCCTGGAATTGTTGGAATCAGCGCGCACGCTGCCAGAAATACCAACGATGTTCATATTAATGGTTCAGGTTACCGATGTTGTGGCGGAGAGTTTCATAGCCGGATAGTCTGTTAAGGGTTTATCTTTGTCCGGGTGCAGGCATTGTCTGTTCTCGTTGCCATTACAGCTGATCTTAAAACAGATAACCAGCGCCAGTTGGATGTCGTCGCCAGCTTTTATAAGGCACATGGAAACAGACAGAGACATGAATTTCACAGAGATATCGACGAATCCCATAGACAAAACATATAGTCAGCCATGGTGCGATACCCAGAACGGTGTGCTCGCAGCAACAATATGAAGCCAGTTTTGGAAACTGGTTGAGGTCGGTCAGAAGTTCAGGATGGAAATCGTCCTTTATCCTAACCCTGAGGAGAATAAATCGCGGATGAGCAGAATTTTCGGCAAGGTTTGTCAGAACGGGTACGTGGTCAGAGACATTGAGGCCGCCATGCAGCACTGGATTGAAGTGATGGGTGTCGGCCCGTGGTTCTATATCGAGGATGTTGAAACTGACTGGTTCACCTGCAGGGGTCAGCCTTCCGATGTAAAGATGTCCATTGCCCTGGCGAATTCCGGCGATCTGCAGATTGAACTGATCCAGCAGCGTAACGATGCACCTTCAATGTACCGGGAGTTTCTCGCTGCGGGTCATGAAGGCCTGCAGCACATGTCTTACTGGACGACTGACTATCAGCAGCTCTACGACCGGGCGCTTGCCGCTGGTTATCAGGTCGGGCATGAAGGTCAGATTGGTGGTCCACAAGGACGCTTTGCCTACTTCGACACGCAGGCACACCCGGGTACGGTTATCGAAATCTCAGACATCAGTGGCGTGAAGGGTAAGACCTTCGCACATATCCGCAAGGTCGCCGCCGATTGGGATGGCAGCGATCCCATCAGAGTGATCAGAAGCCGCAGGGACTAGTGCTGTTTCAGATCACCTCATACTCTGAAACCGAGAACTGAGTGACCAGTGAGAACAGATCGTGTTCCGGGCCTGATGCTCTGAAAGTCTCGAGTGCTTCTCGGGTCTCCCAGTTCTCAAAAATATTTATCCGGTTATCGTCGAGTGGATCAGGTGATACGGAAAAATCGCTGCAAGCTGTGTGGTTGCGCGCCTGTAATATCGCCTCACACGAAGCCTGAATAAATTCATTCCGGGCACCGGGTTTAATACTTAACCAGCCCGCTACAATTATGCTCATAACTCGTTTACCTGCATGGTTTGCGAATAGCCTGCCCCAAGGGTTTGAGCAGGGTACCCTAACAGCCAAGCCAGGAACTGATCATGCTGATCAGTTCGCTGGTATCACTGTAAACATGATCATGGCCTGCAATTTCTGCTAACTCGTAGTGGGTATTGCTGCCCAGTAATTGCATCAGCTGTGCTGATGTGCCGGTGATATCGTCAGTCTGCTGAATGAACAGCGCCGATATCCCGAATTCGTCCCAGCGCTGCAGCACTGAAAGGGCGGGATGCCCGTTGCCTGCTGGCACACCGATAAAAACGCACCGGGCTGGTGTTAACTGGTGCGCAGCAATCGCCGCCAGAGTAAGCAGGGAACCCATACTTTTGGCAATGATGACATCCGCTTTGTAGTCACTGGCCAGTCTGGTCTCGTGCTCTGCGTCGATAGGTCCTGCCTGCTCTTGCCAGAACGCGTAGTGTTGGGTCCGGCGATCACTGATCTGGCCCGAGGCTGCAGACACACTCTGCACAATCGTCTCCATCCAGGGTCCGGTCTGATGGTTGTTGCCGGGCAGTCCCAGAAGCTTCATGGCAGCTTACCTTTTTCGTAGTGAGAACAGAGCATTACACGAGGCCTGCTCAGTGGCAATTTCGGCTTGCAGCGGAGACGGGGATTTCTCATGATGCAGAGTGTATTTTGGCAGGCAAACTATGAATCAGTTACCGGACAGTGCAGAAGTCGTCATCATCGGAGGCGGTATTGTAGGGTGTTCCATCGCATACCATCTGACCCGCTCAGGGGTTAAAGAGGTGGTATTGCTGGAACAGAATCAGCTAACAGCCGGAACTACCTGGCACGCGGCAGGATTGGTTGGTCAGTTGCGTGCGACCCACAATATGACCCGCCTGGCGAAGTATACGGCGGGTTTGTTCGCCGAACTTGAGGCCGAGACGGGCCAGGCGACTGGTTACCGTCAAACGGGTTCCCTGACGCTGGCCCTGAATAAAGAGCGCATGGTGGAACTGCAACGTCAGGCGTCCACAGCCCGGGCCTTCGGGGTAGAGATTGAAGCCCTGTCACCTCAGGAAGCGGCTGCCTTCTGGCCCGGACTGAACACTGACGATGCTGTTGGTGCGGTTTACCTGCCGGGTGACGGGCAGACCAATCCCGTTGATACCACTCAGGCGCTGGCAGCGGGGGCCAGGCAGCAGGGCGCGTTGATATTTGAGCGCCAGCAGGTGCTGGAGATTCTGACCAGTGATGGCGCAGCGACCGGGGTCAGAACATCGGGTGGCACCATCAGGGCACGGCAAGTGGTGCTGGCAGGCGGCATGTGGTCACGTCAGCTTGCTGCTGCGGTTGGCGTTTCTGTTCCACTCATGGCGGCAGAACATTTTTATATCGTTACCGAGCCGCTGGCTTCGCTGACGCCGGGCATGCCAACCCTGCGCATACCCGATGAATTTGCCTATCTGAAAGAAGATGCAGGCAAATTACTACTGGGTGCTTTTGAGCCAGTTGCCAAACCCTGGTCTCCCGATGGTGTCAGTGCCGACTTTGCCTTTGGTACCCTGCCGGAAGATTTCGATCATTTTGCGCCAATTCTTGAACTGGCGGCAAAGCGATATCCTCAGCTTGAAACGGCTGGTATCCAGCTGTTCTTCAACGGGCCGGAAAGTTTTACACCGGATGATCGATATCTGCTTGGCGAGACGCCAGAACTGAAGAATTTCTTTGTCGCCAGTGGCTTTAATTCGATTGGTATTCAGTCTTCCGGTGGTGCAGGAAAAGTTCTCGCGGAATGGATGGTTAATGGTCACCCCCCGATGGATCTGTGGGACGTAGATATTCGCCGGACCTTTCCGTTTCAGTCCACCCGCAAGTATCTGTTGCAACGAACCCGCGAAACCCTCGGATTGCTCTATGCCATGCACTGGCCCTATCGCCAGTATGAGACTGCCCGTGGCGCACGACGTAGCCCCTTTCATGAGCGCTTGATTGACTATGGTGCGGTTATGGGTGAACTGGGTGGTTGGGAGCGCCCCAACTGGTATGTACAGGGCAACACCAAAGCCCATTATGAGTACAGCTATGGTCCACAGAACTGGTTCGACTGTTGCAAGAAGGAATGCCTCGCTGTCAGAGACAATGTCGCCCTGTTCGATCTCGCCAGTTACCCGGTTTTCTATCTGCAGGGCCCCGATGCTGTTGCGGTGCTGAATAATATCTGTGCTAACAATATTGATGTGGCTGTCAACGCGATTGTTTATACCCAATGGCTGAACGAGCGGGGTGGTATTGAAGCCGATGTCACGGTCACCCGAACCGGTGCTGATGAGTTTATGATTGTCTCAAGCTGCGCTTCGGAACTACGGGATTTCCACTGGCTGACGTCTCATATTCCAGCCGATGCCCGTGCCCATGCCTGGAATGCTTCCAGCGGCATTACCATGATCGGTGTGATGGGGCCGAATTCACGCGCCTTGTTGCAGGCAGTTTCGCCCACTGATCTGAGCAATGAAGCATTTCCCTATTACCACTCAGCCATGATCGAGGTGGGGTATACCCGCTGTCGTGCTAACCGGCTTTCCTATGTCGGCGAGCTGGGATATGAGCTATATATTCCAACCGAATTTGCCATGCATGTATTGGAAGAGCTGCTTCATGTGGGGCGTGATTTTGATCTGGCTCTGGCTGGCTATCACGCGATGAATGCATGCAGGGTCGAAAAGGGCTACCGCCATTTTGGCCATGATATTTCCGACGAAGTTACCCCTGTGGCCGCCGGGCTTGGTTTTGCGGTAGATATGAGCAAGTCGGCTTTCATTGGTAAAGCAGCACTTGAGGCCTTGCCGGCGAAACACACAGAAAGGCTGGTGAATTTCGTGATCGACGCGGATAACCCGCCGCTGATCTACCATGATGAGCCTGTGTTCTGTGGTGACGAACTGGTAGGGATATCTACTTCAGGTGCCTGGGGTTACCGGCTTGAAAAGTCAGTCGGTATCGCATCCATCAGACACGCCGCCGGGGTGACCAGCGGGTATCTGAAGGACAATGCTTTTGCTATTGAGGTGGCAGGCCAGCGCTATCCATTGCAGCTGCAACTGGCGCCTTTCTATGATCGCCAGTCATCGCGAATGAAGGTCTGACTTTCCACTGAACCTGCACAGCGTTGAAGTATCACTTACCGGTTTCTTTTACCCGGTCCATCAGGTGCGCCATATAGCTGGCTTTGCCAATCTGGACCCCATTGGCCCGTAAAATGTCGTAAGCAGTAACGAAGTGAAAATAAAAATTCGGTATCAGAAAGTCATTGATATAGTCTTCACCGCTTAAGTCTGCATAAAGCGTAGATCCAAACTCAAGGTGCTTGTTAGCAGGAATGGACGTTGTATTGCTGTCAACATCCGTCAGTTCTTTGCGGGTTTGGCTGATCAGGTCCTGTGCGGCCGCGAGGCTGGTGACGACTTCTGCATCCTGACCGCTGATGTCCTTGCCTGACAACCACTGCACAAGTTTCTGAGGCTGGGCACAGGTGAAATTGATTTGCGTCGCCAGGGTTGCCATATCATCTATCAGGCGCAAATTCAGGCAATCGTCATTACCGAAATGGGAAGCAGCCTGGTCCAGTAGTTGGCTGAGGGTGTTCAGACGACTGTCAAAGTGTTTAATAATACCGGCTAACATTGTTCATGCATCCTTTTCAAATTGAACGACGCCAGCAGGGATGACTTCCCAACTGGCTTTGGATCCCGTGTAGATGTGCCTGCCAATCTCGATTTGCGGGTCATCATTCAGGCAGCCCAGTGTAATACCATGGACCTGATCCTGATAGATGCCACACAGGGTCGACCCGCATTGTTTGCAGAAGCGAAATCCAAAGCCATCCTGATCCACGTAATTTGTTAACAGTGCTTCGCCTCTGGTCCAGCTGAAGTCTGCAGCGGCTACCTCGGCATAGGCAGAAGCCTGAGCGCTGAAGGCCTTGCGGCATCTTGAGCAATGGCAGGACCTGGCATCACGCAACGGACCGTTGATCTGATAAGCGACAGAACCGCAAAAACATTCCCCAGTCAGTGTCATCATCTTGCTCCCAGGTTCGGCTAATCTGGCCAACAGGTTGAACGATCATCGCTTCAAAGTCGAGTTGCTGTGGCTGGTTAATCGGGAACCTCTTCAAGTATTGCCACCGTGCCGCCTGCTTCAAACAATGGGTTACCTTCCAGGAGAGATCGGGCTTCTGTCATATCGGCAGCACTGATGCGGATGTAACCGCTGATCGCGCTGGTCTGATCGGCCATCCCTTTACTGAAGGCAAGACCATGGGCGAGGGAACTGCCGCCCCGTAATTTGCCCTGCTTAACAAGCTTGTCGATATAGCTGTCCCACTCTCCCGTGGATTCAGCGCCAGTCATGATCATGATGAACTCTGCCAATGGGTTGCTCCTGCGTTTTTGGGTAGATTGATGTTTTCTGGCTACTGAAATTGCTTGCAGAGCTGATACGCGGCTTTAATCAGCGCTTTCAGTGCTTCCGGATCGCCGGCTGTCACCGGGCTGACTTTTACATGCCGCATCCGCTTACCACTACCCTGCAGTTGCTGATGAGGGTCCGGCAGATCAGCCCCCATATAGAATCCCACATTGACGTGAGATTTGAAGGCATTGACGTATGCCAGCGCAATATCACCGACGCAGGCCGTCGGGCAGCGGTCATGCAGCAGCTCAGCTACGTCGTCACCGGCGGCGCGAATTTCATCAAACCAGTACCAGGCAATATACCCCAGGTCATCGGGATGGGCTTTGAACCATTCTTCTACTTCTGTCGAATGTTTGTTGGCACCGTGTAGTCTGAATAGTTGACTGGTCATGATCTGCACCGGGCCAGAACCTCAGGTGTCTTCATTCTCGCGACTCCAGCAATTTCTGTAGTGGCAGCGGCAGAAAGCGGCGCGCTGACCGGGTTAAATCTGCTTCATGGCGTTGCCAGATAATTCCCAGATACACGATGGCGAGTCCGATAATCGTCAGGGATATCGGGAATAACCAGCTGTCCCGGAAAACATCAAAAGCCAGATGGCCCAGATATCCGCAGGTGCCCAATGCACCGAATACCGCGAATACTCGCCGGTTAAGTATGATTCCGACACCAATCAACAACAGATTCGTACACAGATAGAGAAACTTGTTCAACTCACTGTCAGATTCCTGTAGCGACAGACCCATCCAGAAAGCGGTGACGCCGAAAAGATAGATCCAGAAGGCATAGTCGGCTTTGTTGACTGAGCGCATGTCCACCCAGAATGCCAGCGCAATCATCAGCAAACCCGTGTACACAGAGACCAGCTTGCGCAATTCCCATTCAAGGTCACCACCAGTCAGCATCGCAGTGATATCCATACTCAGATACCAGAGTGTGACTGCCACTGGCATCATCAGAAACGGATACCGGTATTTCCAGACGATGATGGCACCAGCTGCCAGGGTTGCCAGCTCCATGTATAGCCAGTTCCACTGTACCCGGCGATGGTAATCCTGATAGACCGAATCATCTGCCGGCCAGACGCCCAGGCTGTCTTGTAAGCCGTAGATAAACAGTGGGGTCAGGCAGACAACAAAAGTAGCGCAAATTCCTGCGGGTATCTGCAACTGCCGGGCAGCAAAGTGGTTAGTCAGTGCCAGGCCAACGATGCCATAGATGACTGTTATCGCCATGATACCCACGCCACCAAAAGACTCCCAGCCCAGGGTCATAAACAGTGTCATGGCCCCAATAGCTATCAATCCGCCGAAATAATACAAAACATGGGTGAGCGAAAATTGGGGGATATGCGGGTTAGTGTTATCCAGAAATACCAGTAAAGCCTCTGCCTGTGAGGAAGTGATGATATCCGCGCTCACGGCTTTTTCTAACTGATGTCTTGAGATTTCCATATCAGTTCCTGATTGTCAGATTATTGATGCCAACATTCCGGTGTCGTTAGTAGTCACCTGTCAGTCTGCATTGGCAAAGGTGATGACAGCCCGAAAGTCTGTTGTAGAAAACGCCTTGCGTGGCGGCAATTAATGTCATAGTGGCCGTCCTGTGTTTGTCTGAATAGTTTGTTTCACCCGGCTGTTTATTGGCTAATCATGCCATGTTGAATCCGCTACCATATGGTGATCAGACGTGAATAAAAGCAGTGCTTCTTAATCTGGTTCTGTCTGATTCAGCGTGCCTTCACCGGCGGTGATAAACAACATCGTTGTGGGGACGCTGATACAAGCCGTATGCCAGACGCCTTCAGGTACGATTATAAATTCTCCCGTTGTTGTCAGTTGAGTGCTGGTAGTGCCGTCAGCGGTGCGCAGCTTCATCGTTGCCTGACCCGACAAGAGTATGACCATTTCATCACCAGCAGGATGCTGCTCCCAGGTTGGCCAGTCTTCCGTAAACTGATGTGCAGAGATCAGGATGTGACCTTTGAACTGCCCATACTGCTGATCCAGCGCTGCATAAATGGTTTCACTGACTGCCAGCTTATCCATGGTCAGCGCCGGTGTCTGCACTACAAAGTGATCAAAAACGGTTGGCATTGTCACCTCCTGATATTTCCTTGCGAACGAGTCGTACCGGCAACACCGAATCATCACAAGGCGCCAGAAAACGTACCCAGCGATCAGCGATGCCATACCTGGCCCGAAGTGCCTGGTCTGCCTCATTTATCATCAGAATAGTTAACAGCTTTTTCATGACGCGATATGTGCTCTGTATGTCAGAAGGTAGTCTCTGTTCTGATCAGACTCCTGGGGGTTCAATTCTTCGCCACAGCCCTTCAGAGATCACCTCGGCCTGACCATCAACAACGCTGATTGCCGTGTCATCATCGATGACATAGGCAAGTGTGCCCAGGCGTGCGGCCCATTCTTCAGCCGCGGCCATGGTGTTGTCGGGTAACATGGGATGTTCCACATGGGGAAAGATGGAAAAGTCGACCCAGCCCAGTCCCGAGTCGTCTCCGGTAATCAGCGGATTGGGACTCACAAACTCTTCACCGAGCCTCGGCGTCATTACCATGCTGCCCGCACTCAGGCCAATCCATAACAGATGATCCATGTTCCGCAGTACTTCGGCAAACCCGGATTCGCGCATCCAGTAGGCCAGATAGCGTGCATCACCCCCATTGACCAGCAATACGTCTGCGTCGGTCAGCCAGGAAATCCAACGGTCTTTATCTATGGTGGGCAGAGCGGTCAACTCTAAAACGCCGACGGACTTCCAGCCCAGTTCTGACATAGGTGTAGTGCCATGGCCAGAGATGAATTCCCAGGCCCGCTCTGGAATGACCATCGGGTGACCGTAGCCGGCAGTGGGTATGCACAGTGCCTTGCATTCACTGATGGGTTTAGTCAGCAGGCGGGTCATCGCCCGATGAATGCTGGGGTTTTGTATTCCGCCAGAGGTCAGTAACAGTTTCATCGGACGCTCCTGCCTGATGGTTCGATGACTTAAGGTTCAGTTAGCTTCGACTGTTTCTGAAGATACGGCACGCCGTTTGTATCCACAGGAAAACAGCGAAAATCAACGTTCAGCCTGACACATACCGGTTGACGAAAGCACCTATGCTGCCGACGGCGTTCTGTGCTTCCGGTACATCGGGAAACATGTGCCAGACATGGATCAGCCCTTCTTCAACTTCCAGGGTGACTTCAACGCCCGCTGCACTGGCGCTGCCGGAAAAGCGCGTGCTGTCTGACCACAGAATATCGCGCGTGCCCACCTGCAGCAGAATCGGGGGTAAGCC
>JAGRIO010000035.1:0-252 GCA_020443225.1 Pseudomonadales bacterium | reverse complement strand
GGTCCCCATAGATGGGTGACGCCAACGGGTCAGCTGTATTGTCAGCTGCGTATTGCCTGGCGCTGTCGCGCAGTCCTTCCAGAGTCAGCATCGGGTCATCAACGACACCGGGTACTGCAGATTCACCGCTTCCCGTCAGATCAAGCCACGGCGAAATACCGATGGCACAGGCAGGTAGTGGATGTGCATTTGCTTTCAGCGCCAACAGCGTTGCCATGGTGAGGCCGCCGCCTGCAGAATCACCCGCGATGA
>JAGRIO010000367.1 GCA_020443225.1 Pseudomonadales bacterium | reverse complement strand
ATAGTGCCGGTTTCACCCTGCGGAACTTCTTCGCTGTCCTCACCAACAATGTGCAACTGCGCTGTGATCGGCCGGCCAACCGAGCCTTTGTGCTGCAACCATTCCTCAGAATTGATTGCGACGAAGCCATTACCTTCGGAACCCGCATAATATTCGTGAATGATCGGTCCCCACCAGTTGATCATTTGCTCTTTGATCTGAATCGGACAGGGAGCTGCCGCATGGATCGCACACTGCAGACTGGAGACGTCGTACTTCAGGCGCACGTCTTCATCGAGCTTGAGCATGCGGATGAACATGGTGGGCACCCACTGGGAATGCGTTACCCTGAAATCCTGAATGGCTTTCAGCGCCGCTTCCGGTTCGAAATGCGACATGATCACGCAGGTCATACCGCTCAGAATAAAGCCCGTAGTGAAAGCCAGCGGTGCAGCATGATAAAGGGGTGCAGGACTCAGATAGATGCTGTCTTCAGTCGCACCATATAGCAACGCAAACAGATTCGGGCCTTCTTCTGCGCCAAATTCTGTTTCTGGCAGCGGTTTCAGAACACCTTTAGGGCGGCCAGTGGTTCCCGATGAGTACAGCATCGAAATACCGGTGCTTTCGTCGGCAATCTTCTCTGCAGGCATTTCGGCGATCGTTGCTTCCCAGCTTTCAAAACCGGCAATTACCCCATCCAGCATGTAGCTGTGTTCGATGCCTGGCATCAGGCCGTGGAGCTTTTCGACAACGCCTTGCTGGGATTTCGAGGTGATAAAGACTTTGGCATTACAGTCATTAACGATGTACTCAACTTCGTGTTCCTGCAAACGATAACTGATACAGGTGTAATAGAGCCCGGAGCGCAGGGCTGCCAGACAAATCTGCATGTAGGCTTCATGGTTCTCGAGCATGATGGCAATATGATCGCCCCGCTTCAGTCCCAGGCTCCGGAACAGTTGTGCGCCCTGATTTGACAGGTCATCCAGCGCCTTTCTGGTCACGACTTTGCCGGACTCGGCCATAATATAGGCTGGTTTATTTGGATTATTCTCTGCTAGCACCCCTGGATGCATGATGTTACCCCTCAACAGTAAAAACTGGCGTAACAATGCCTACAGCAGCCAAAAAACTCAAGTCACAGCGTAGCGTGATACCCGGCAACTGCCTCAGATCAATGAAAAGCAAATAAAATGGAGAGAAAGTGGATTAATAAATTGAACTATATCGTTGGTTTATGGTCATATTCTCATCATCAGAACAAACCAAAGCCACACCATGAAGGAAAGACGCAGATTTCCACGGTTCAACCGGGCCGAGTTAACAGTGGATGTAGCACGCCCTGGCATTGCCGGGTTTCTAAAACTTAACCCCTGTACCGAATGCATGAACTTCAGCCTGACCGGCATTCAGTTTGGCAGTGACCAGGCGTTTGAGATTGGCGAGAAGCTGGTACTGGATCTGAGCATCTATGACGTCGCTCTCAGGGAGATCCCCGCCGTCGTTGTGAAAAGCCGGCTTGAAGATGGCCACAGCTGGTGCACCGGCGTACGATTCTGCTTTGACAGCAAGCGCATGCAATCAGCGCGTATCCGGCACCGGTTGCTGAAAATAGAAAACAATCTGCGTCAGGCAGAAGAATACCCCCTTCTCGCCACCTGAGATCACCAGTCCCCCCATCACATACTAACTTGCTACGAACCCTTCGTTCTCCGCAGGCGCAGCAGGGCAGCCACTGAGCTTTGCCCCGACTGATAGCCTGTAGAAGTGCGGCTTTCCGAATGCTCTCCTACACTTAGCAGATGAAAGGAGAAATCTTAAAAGCTGAGCTGACCCTGCAAATTACAGGCGACAGAATGACCGTGCTGGGTACTGTCAACCCGGGGCCTCCTGAAGCCGAACCGCTGACCGAAGATATGGTTTATCAGACGCTGGCCGCGAAAGGCATCGTTTCACCGCGTATGCATCTGCAGAATATTGCCAGCCTGGTCCGCGCTAACCGCATCACAACACTGACCATCGCCAGAGGCTATCGTCCCGTGAATGGACAACCTGCCAGGCTGGAGATCCTGTGCCCCATCGATCCCGATCATGGTCCTGCGCTCGATGAACAGGACCGTGCGGATTACTTTGATACCAAGCAATACATAGCCGTTAAGGCAGGTGCTGAGCTTATCCGTCGCATCCCCAATACCCAGGGAATCGATGGCATGAATGTCATGGGAAAAACCATTCGCGCGAAACCGGGCAAGAACATCAAACTGACCCGGGCCGCCGGCACCGACTTTTCGCCCCGCGACCCGAACCTGCTGATTGCGCTGACAGACGGCCACCCGGTACCAGAGAAGAAGACCATACGCATCGATAACACCCTGAATCTACCCGGTGTGAACATCAAGACCGGTAAGGTGGACTTTGACGGCTCCGTGGTCATTGCAGGAGATATCTGCTCTCAGGGATCAGTGAAGGCAACCGGCGACATCTTTGTGAAAGGCACAGTGTCCAATGCCCGGCTTGAAGCCGGAGGCAGCATCATTATTGGCGGCGGCGTCCTGGGAGAGTCAGAGGAACCAGATCAGCAGCACCCCACTACCGAACTGCTGGCTGGTAAGGATGTTCACGCTATGTTTCTGAACCTGACCGCTGTAAAAGCCGGGGGTGATATCCGTGTCCAGCGCTATACCCGGCACTGTGAACTCATTGCAGGGCGCACCATTTTCGTCGGTGAGAAAGGCGGTAAGGGAGCGGTAATGGGCGGCAGCCTGCGGGCGGGTGGTTCCCTGGTGTGCAATCAGCTCGGCTCTGGCGCCTATGTTGGAACTGACGTCAGGGTAGGATTCCTGCCGGATATCAATGATCAGTTGGTGGCAACTAAAAGGGAGCTGAACCGACGGGAAACGGAACTGGCGCAGCTGGACATCATTTTACGCCGCCTGCAGGGCCGCAAGGCACCAGTGATTCAGGGTCAGCTGAAGCTGGACAAAGTCAGCAAAGTTGAAAAAACCATCACTTCACTGAACCAGAGGATCAGAAAACTGCGCGCGCGAATCACCCGCCTCAGCGCCGAGGCGGAGATTGCGCAACAGGCAACCATTCTGGTGCAACGGCGTCTCTACCCTAATGTTCAGATATCACTCAATGGCCACATGGAAGAGGTCATGGAGGAACGGGGAAGATCTGAGATTCATCTGCAAGGCGAGAAGATTAAATACTGAGGACAGAAACCAAATGAATGTTGATAAAGTCATGACCCGGCAGGTACAGAGCATCTCTCCCTCGCAGGTCGTTGCAGACATACACCTCATATTCCGGAATGCGGCCTACCACCATCTGCCGGTTCTGGATGAAGGCCGGCTGGTTGGCATCATCTCAGACCGCGATCTCAGTCGCTGTCTCAGCCCTTTCCTGGATACCAGCAACGAGAGGCCTGAAGACAGGGCTCAGCTCAATATTGCCGTTCGGGACATTATGTCGACAGATATAGTGACCGTGGACTCAACCACATCGGTAGAAACAGCCTCCATACTGTTGCTGGAGAACCGGATATCGTGCCTGCCGGTGGTCACCCATGATCTGCAGCTTGAAGGATTGCTGACCTGGAAAGACATTCTGCGCTACCACGTTTATTTTGACGAAGCAGCGCAGGACGGGAATGCCACCAACAACAGTGAAGAAGAGGAATAACCGCGTCAGACCGCGGTGTAGCCACCATCGATCACCAGTTCACTGCCGGTCATGAATGAAGAGTCATCTGACGCCAGAAACAG
>JAGRIO010000366.1 GCA_020443225.1 Pseudomonadales bacterium | reverse complement strand
ATTCGCCCCCTGTTTAATCTGATATCAGTAAGGTGGTGAGTCGCGATGGATCTAGTTTGCCTGGATTTGGAAGGGGTACTGATTCCCGAGATCTGGATTGCCTTTGCTGAAAAAACCGGCATCGACGCACTGAAAGCGACGACCCGGGATATCCCTGACTACGACGTCCTCATGAAGCAGCGACTGCGGATTCTGAATGAGCATGGCCTCAGGCTTCAGGATATACAGGATGTTATTGCCACCTTGAGTCCCCTGCCAGGTGCAGCTGATTTCCTCGACAGTCTGCGGGAGTCCTATCAGGTGGTCATTCTTTCTGACACCTTCTATGAATTCGCCAAACCTCTGATGGCTCAGTTAAACTGGCCAACCCTGCTTTGTCATAAGCTCGTGATTGATGAAGAGGGCCGGGTGGCGGACTACAAGATCCGTCAGCCCGATCCCAAGCGAACCTCTGTTAAAGCTTTCCACAGCCTGTTGTATCGTATTTTCGCTGCAGGCGACTCTTACAACGACACCACCATGCTGAGTGAGGCGGATGTGGGTTTTCTGTTCAGGGCACCGGCCAATGTGATTGAGGAATTCCCTCAGTTCCGGACTACTGATGACTACAGTGAATTGCGAAGGTTCATTGATGAGGCTGCAGAATCACTTTAAGTTATGCTTTTAATTAGCTGATTTGTAATAAAATTTACCTTGGTCAGGCTCTCCTCAAATTCTGCTTCAGGATCAGAGTCAGCAACCAGTCCACCCCCAGCCCAGTAACGTAGCTGGCCCTGCTCACAGAGCAGGGTCCTGATCGGCAGGTTAGTATCCATATTGCCATCAAACCCCAGATACCCAATGGCGCCGCAGTAAACCTGTCGGGCATGTGGTTCCAGCTCGCGAATGATTTGCATGGCGCGCAGTTTCGGGGCGCCGGTGACTGAGCCACCGGGAAAACAATGTTGCAGAATGCGGGTTGCATCGAAGTCAGGTCTGGCACGGGCTGATATCTGGCTCACCAGATGATGAACATTCGGGTAACTGCGAAGTCCGAACAGCTCAGAGACGGTCACTGACCCTGGCTCCGCGCAGCGCCCCAGATCATTGCGCAGAAGATCCACGATCATCAGGTTTTCGGCCTGATCTTTTGCGCTCTCGGTGAGTTCCTGTGCCAGAGCCTGGTCGACCAGCGGATCCGGGTCCCGTCGCCTGGTACCCTTGATGGGCTCAGCCAGAATGCTGTCGCCGTGACGCCGCACCAGCCGCTCGGGCGAGAAGCTCAGGATCTGTTGTGATTCAAAGCCCAGATAAGCGCTGAAATCAGCCTGCTGAAGCTGGCTCAGTTTCCGGTAGAGAGCCAGTGGGTGGCCGCTATAGGGCGCTTCGAAACACTGGGTCAGGTTCACCTGGTAGCAGTCACCGTTCAGGATGTAATCCTGTATCCGTTCAAATGCCGCCCGGTACTCTGCTGGGCTGGTGTGATGCTTCAGTGCACCCGTGAGGGCCAATGGTGTGGGTGTCTCCGGGATGAGCTCAAGGCTGCGACGAATCGCGTCATAACGGGCCTGTGCCGCCTGAGGTGTACCCACCAGCAGGCTGCGTTGCTGGCGATGGTCTACGACGATGAATACGTCATACATCCCCATCAACATGTCCGGTCCAGATGTTTCCCGGTGCAGACCCGGATGTATGAAACGATTCAGCTCATAGCCCAGAAAGCCGATAGCACCGCCAGTGAATGGCAGCGGCTCCGGACAGGGCTGTGTGGGGGCAAATCGCTGCAGCGCCTGTCTGATGGCTGTGAACGGATCTGGCTGGAGAATCTCGTCTGTGCGGGTATCCCAGTTATGACAGCTCAGCAGTGAGACAGGCAAGGCGGCGAGCACGTCCATGGAACGCGCTGCGCCGAGACTCTCCAACAATACCGGATTAGGAAACCCCTGCAAGCGCAGGAACAGCTCATAGCTGTCTGCTCCGTAGGGCAAGGTTGTAATTTTCCAGTCCAACAGAGAAGCCCGTCTGGCAAAGCCGCGGATTTTACAGTGGCGACCGCAGGAATCCAGCCTCCGCGCAAAATCGAGGCGAAGCAATGGCTATTTCTGTATACTGCGGGCCTTATTTTATGGGTCTACTGGAGAAACAATGATGATGAGTCCTGGCCAGAAATTCAGACAGGCGCTGAAGGAGGAGAGCCCCCTGCAGGTGGTAGGTACGATCAACGCCTATACCGCCATGATGGCAGAGCAGAGTGGTTACAAAGCCATTTACCTTTCCGGTGCCGGTGTAGCCAATGCCTCTTATGGTCTGCCAGACCTGGGTATGACTTCGCTCGATAATGTGCTGGAAGATGTTCGGCGTATTACCTCAGCAAGCACATTGCCAATGCTGGTAGATATTGACACGGGTTGGGGCGGTGCTTTCAATATAGCCCGCTCTGTCAGGGAGATGATCAAAGCCGGTGCCGCTGCCGTTCATATTGAAGACCAGGTCGCCCAGAAGCGATGCGGTCATCGCCCGAATAAGGAAATCGTCAGTCGTGATGAGATGGCTGACCGGATCAAGGCCGCCGTAGACGCCAAAACCGATGAAGATTTTGTGATCATGGCGAGAACTGATGCGCTGGCTGTGGTTGGTCTTGATGAAGTCATTGAGCGGGCACAGATCTGCGTTGAAGCAGGTGCTGACGCGATCTTTGCTGAGGCAATGACCGATCTTGATATGTACAGAAAAGTTGTCGATGCCGTCAATGTGCCGGTACTGGCCAATATTACAGAATTTGGTGCAACCCCCGGCTTCACGACCGAAGAACTGGGTAGCGTGGGCATTGCTATGGCGCTCTATCCGCTGTCTGCATTCCGGGCCATGAATGCGGCAGCGCTGAAGGTTTATCGTACCCTGCGCGCTGAAGGCACGCAGAAAAACGTCATTGATATTATGCAAACCCGTGTTGAGCTCTATGAGTTCCTGGGGTATCACGATTACGAAAACAAGCTCGATGAGCTGTTTGCCAACGAAGGCCGTAACGATTAAGTTTGCACATCGGAAATTCTGAGGACCATCTGATCGATGTATTTTGTTCCGGCCCGATATGGAAGTCATCCCGGGAATCTCGCAAATCAGCTGCTAGCTTAAGGTCGGGGTTAACAGGGGGCGGCTTCGATGCGGCCTGAGAAGAAAATCGGTGATTCAGATGTTCCCTAAACGCTTCAATAAAAACTGAGGATGATTTCATGGTAGAGAAGAAACTGGGTGGTGCGGGCCTGCGGGGCCAGTCCGCAGGTGAAACAGCCCTTTGTACCGTCGGTAAGGAAGGTTCAGGACTGACCTATCGCGGCTACGGCATTGATGACCTGGCTGCCAACGCTAAGTTTGAAGAAGTCGCTTACATGCTGCTTTACGGCGAACTGCCAACTCAGGCAGAACTCGATGCCTATGTTGCCAAGCTGACCAGCCTGCGCGGATTACCCGATGAGTTGAAAACCGTACTGGAGCTGATTCCCAAAGACACCCACCCGATGGATGTGATGCGAACGGGTTGTTCCATGCTTGGCAACCTGGAACCGGAAACATCCTTTGATCAGCAGCAGGAAGCGGCAGACAGGCTGCTGGCAGCCCTGCCAGCTATCATTTGCTACTGGTATCGCTACAGCCATGACGGCGTTCGGGTTGATACCAACACCGGTGAAGACTCCATTGGCGGGCATTTCCTGAAAATGCTGACTGGTGAGACGCCTTCTGAAATGCACCGGGCCGTGATGAACTGCTCGCTGATTC
>JAGRIO010000365.1 GCA_020443225.1 Pseudomonadales bacterium | reverse complement strand
CACCACATCCCCGGTGCGACGCCAGCGGGCGAGCAGAACCAGGCGCTGATGCGGCGGGCCGGCTGCTGATATTGCCAGACCGGGGTCGCCATCAGCGCACCCGTGCTCTGACGAAGCCGGAGAAGTACTCGGTTGCCATCACGATGGCGATGATGATCAGCAGGATGGCAGCAGCTGTTTCGAATTCATAGCGGTCAAACGCCGTGTTAAGGGTGGCACCAATGCCGCCACCACCGACAATGCCAACAACGGCAGATTCCCGGAAGTTAATATCCAGCCGGTAGATGCTGAGTCCAATGAACCGGGGCATGATCTGAGGCTGAATACCGTAGTTGATCCATTGTAACCAGCTGGCGCCCGTGCTTCTGATAGCCTCAGCCTGTGATGGATCAATGGCCTCGATTTCTTCCGCCAGCAGCTTCGCGAAAAAACCAATACTGGCAATGATCAGCGTAATTAAACCGGCGAAAGGTCCAAAGCCAAACATCGCCACGAAAAAAATGGCCAGAATGATTTCCTGAAAGGTTCGGGCAGCCGTGATCAGTGCCCGGCAACTGAAATATACAAAAGGTGGCGCAACGTTCCGCGCTGCGCCAAGGCCAATGGGTACAGAAAACAGTATGCCCAGCGCCGTGGCCGCAACGGTCATGGTCAGACTTTCTGTCAGGCCGGCGCTGATATCACGCCACTGAGTCACAAAGTCCGGCTGGGTGAATGCCAACAGGAAACCCAGCCCCCGGTCCCAGCCTTCGGAAACTCTGGCCCAGTTGACGTCGATCAGCTGGAGTGCAGTGCTCAGGTAGATGACAGCCCCGAGAGTCAGCAACCAGCGTACCGGTGCCGATTCAATGAGATGAGGTGGTCGCCAGCGCCGGGCGTCAAATGGCAGGGCCGTGCTGGTCACAGCGGTTCTTCCGTGGTTCCGGCATCTACCTGCGTTGGCTGGCTGAATGTACTGGCCTGCCAGTCTTCTTCGCCGTAAATCGCCGTTAACTGTTCATCGGTGAGTGCTTCCGGCGGGCCATCAAAAATTATTCGTCCGGCCCGCAACCCGATAATGCGGGGGACAAACTGTTTCGCCAGCGCCACATCATGAATGTTGATAATTGCAGACAGGCCTTTCTCGCTGCAGATGCTGGTCAGCAGGCGCATAATCTGTCGTGAGGTGCGCGGGTCAAGACTCGCAGTTGGTTCATCAACCAGCAGCAGAGCGGGGTGTTGCAGCATGGCCCGGGCAATACCAACCCGCTGGCGCTGACCACCGGATAACTCATCGGCACGTTTATTGAAATGCGCGGCGAGTTCCACCCGTTCCAGCAGTTGATAAGCTTCCTGTATGGTTGCGGTTGGGAAGTGGCGCGTCAGGCTGGTCAGAAAACTCACATATCCGAGCTGCCCGGCGAGTACGTTTTCCATCACGCTCAGGCGTTCAATCAGCGCGTATTCCTGAAAGATCATCGCCATAGCGCGGCGGGCTTCCCGCAGTCGCCGGCGTCCCAGTCCGGTAATCTCTGTTTCATCAAGCCATACTTCGCCGGTTGTTGGTTCAATCAGGCGGTTAATACAGCGGATCAGTGTACTTTTCCCGGCCCCGGAAGGGCCGATCAGGGCAATGGTTTCGCCGTCACTGAGGGTCAGGCTGACGTCGTTCAGCGCTTTATCGCCGGTACCATACTGCTTGGTGAGGTGTGAAAGTCGCAACATGGCGTCAGCTTATCACAGGGGCTCAGCGACAGCTGTAGGTGACACCGTTGGCCGCATCGATCTGTCGGATCAGGGACCAGTGTTCTTTGTAGGTGACAGGAATGAACTTCTCCTCACCTGACTTGTTGAATTCCGCTTTGAGACGGGAACCCTCCCAGTCAAAGGTGCGGAAAGCTTCACGTACCCGCGCAGCAATCTCCGGCGCCAGATTGTAGACATGGCCATACGCCGTGGTGGGAAATGTCTGGGATCTATAGAGGATTCTGAGATCTTCTGCATGAATGATGCCGCGGGCGAGCATGCGCTGCTTTACAGAATTTGCAACGGCGCCGGCGTCGTAATCGCGGTTGATGACGCCCAGGATGGTGTTGTCATGTTTACCGGAAAATGCCGCGGTAAAATCCCTGTCTCTGATCAGACCGAATTCCGCCTCCAGGATCGCTGAAGGTGCCTTGAAACCGGAGTTCGAGGTAGGTGAAGAAAAGGCCAGATTCCTGCCGCGTAAATCCTGAGGTGTCGAGATACCACTGTCTGGCCGGGTAATGAGTTCCATTTCATAACCGAAGCTATCATCTGCTGCTGCCATCATGGTGAAAGGGCTGAACCCGGCACAGTTAACAGCCAGGGGTGTGGAGCCGGTGTTAAAGCCAGCGACGTGCAGGCGCCCGGAACGCATGGCCTCAATCTGAGCCGCGTTGGATTGCACCGGAAAGAAGATAACCCGCAGCCCGGTGACTGCTGCCAGGTGATCAAGAAAACCTGACCAGACATCACGATAGACTGCCGGGTCTTCAACCGGCGTATAGGCAAAGACCAGCGCCCGTGGGTGCAGATAGCCGTCAGGGCTGGTGGGCAGATCAGCCACCAGGTCATTATCTGCGTCACAGTACCTGGCATCCAGGTCGCCGCGGGGGCAAGCCTCTGCGGCCGAGATAAGGGGTGCCAGCATACTGATACAAAACAGCCAGATCCCTGTTACTGAAGCCAGCCTGCCACTACGTCTCGTCACAATCTTTTACCGGTTGAGAATGAGAGAGAGATTATTGGCTGAATCAGGTGCTGAGGGAACCTGATTGATGGATATTTTCTGCGTGGCAGCGCTGTTGGATTCCCGTCAGCACAGACCAGGCGGAGGGATCAGGATGGCAGCCGGGCTGTCCAGGGATGAGCAAATTGATACAACCGCTGGTCTGCGCGTCTGTTTATGTCAATAGGTTTGGTTTGGCAGTGCTGTACGGAATAGTTAGGCATAATTGTGCTTTTGATGCTGATTCAGGCTGCAGAATCGATATACTCCGGAAGCCGGTCCCTTCAGCCGGGTCTGCTCAACGCTCTCATTCAGTGTTGACGGTTGAGAGTTCTGTTGAGGGAGATCGGGCAGATCCGCCTGAAAGGCCAACAGTGCGGCGTAACCAGGTATTACTTTCAGAAACCATGCAAAACAGGAATCAGCTATGGAACCAGTGCTGGAACAGAGCACCTCTGCTGGCAATGAACCATTGTCACAACATCAGGTCGTCATGATGTCGAAGGATGCTGAGCTGGCGGAACGGGTGCGTATCAAGGCTCAGCTGATCGAAGCCTGGCAGGCGTGGTGCTCTCTCACCAGAGGGCCCCATCTGATCAGCGATTTTCACACCGGCAGGGTTATACCTGACCCGAATCTGGTATTTTCACTGGAAGAAACACTGGCGATCATCTTCGCATGGGAGAGGGAATCGCGCTGATCATGCAGGAGCCAGAGACCGGTGATACCTCTTGTCGCCAGGAAGTACTGTTAGGGGTAGTCTTAAGATGGACCTTTGAGACGAACTGCTAGCTAAAGGGTACTGTGTAACAGGGAAGGTGTTCAGAACAACGGACTTGATCGGCCAAGTAAATCAATCTTTTTTTGAATCAGGTAAAAAGTTAAAAATTGAGCTTGAAGGGTTTAACGATAGGGCCGTGACTTCTATTGGCTGTGAATCGAAAACATGGCAAGCATTTAAAGACGGATGTAGTAAAAATCACCTGAAAATCAGCGACGTTTTGGAGTCGATCATGGGAGACTACAT
>JAGRIO010000364.1 GCA_020443225.1 Pseudomonadales bacterium | reverse complement strand
GGTTGTGCTGCCTTTCAGAAGGGTGAAGAGCGTCTGCAGAAACTATCGGCACGGCCCAGTGAAATTGCTAAACGACAGTTCAAGGTTACACCTTATCCCCATGAGGACACCCGCTGGATTATCGAAAATACCAGTCCGGATATGTGTCTGTTCTCGTCAGACTACCCTCATGTCGAAGGGGGCCGTAATCCCCTGAAGCGTTTTAGTGATGCGCTGGGTGAAGACATTGCACCAGAGCTTGAGCAAAAGTTTTACCGCGATAATTTTATTGCGCTGATGGGCAATGGACTGGCGGCTGATTTGCATGATCATCCGGCTGTAAAAGCTGCCTGAGGAAGCCTGCTCGCAGGTGCTTCAGACCTGAAAGACCGCGTCTCGCGCTGGATCTGAATGTCGGAAATAAAAAAGGTACGCCTTCAAGCGTACCTTTTTTGTGCCTTGTACCTGTTTTGTAATGTACTTATTTTTTTTGGAAAGCACCTTTTCTGCACTGGCCGTCAGATCCCGGTTCTGCCAGGAACCGGTCAGGTTATGGCAGCGATTCAGACGACCGGGGATTTGAAGTCGGCTGGTTTCAGGGTCAGTACAGAGCAGTCCACGTTATTAAGTACTTTCTCTGCAGTATTACCAATCAGGAATCCGGGTATACCAGAGCGCGACATGGTGCCCATGATCAACAAATCTACCTTATTGTTCCTGACGAACTTGGTAATGACCATTTCCGGATCGCCTTTCACCAGGTGGTCATCGCTGTGTTCAGCCGTGCATTTAGCCAGCAGCTGACTCAGCCTGCGGCGTGCTTCCTCGCGCATGACTTTGACCAGTTTGACATAGTCATCGCCTTCAATTCGGTGTCTGACCTGTGGGTCAAATGGCGTCTGCCAGGCGTTCAGCAGATGCAGTGAGGCCGATTCCCGGTTGGCAACACCCGAGGCAATATCAACGATACGATCAGCCAGCTGTACAGCTTCAGGGGTCTCCGACAGATCCACAGCGGCCAGAATCCGGTCAATCTTTGTGCGACGGCCAGGCTTGATGATCCAGACCGGACAGGGACACTTGCGCATCAGGGCAAGGTCAGTATTTCCGAACAGGGCAGCACTCAGAAGTGAGTGCTTGTTGGCTGACTTGACCAGCAAATCAAATTTCTGGCCGATGACCATCCGGATGATTTCGATATAGTCCTTACCGGGAACGACCCTGATCCTGACAGGACGTTTGGATGTCGCTGCGCTGGCTGCCTCAACCTTCGCTTCAAGGGCGTCTTTGCGTTCCTTTATCAGCGCTTTCTGCAATTTTTTCATGGTCGCTGCCAGGCGGATGTCATTGGTGTCGACTTCAGCTACCACATCAACCACTGTCAGACTGGCGCGATTATGCCCGGCCAGTTCGATGGCGCGCTCCAGCGCGAATTGTTCACCTTTGGCACCGTCAGCGTAGAACAGGATTTTCTTGAATTTGTCCATCAGTTGCTCCCTGGGAAACCTTTCAGCACTTCGGTAAACGCGTCCAGCAATGCGATGGAGGCGACACCGGTATGCATGTATTCTCCGGGACCCACATCGTGAATGCGCTGAATGTGTCCTGACCAGATGATGTCATCTGAATCTTTCTCCCGAATGTTAATAACAATTCTAGCTACAAATCTCAGAGAGTCACCCGAGGCGATATGTTCATCAAAAGTATCGCCTTCAACCGGCACGCTCAGATTCTCCTGAACGTACTTCAGTTCAACTGCCAGATCACCCTCTTCTGTGACCGGCTGTAAGCCGTGGTTAGCAAAGGCAACGCTGAAATTACTTTGCATCAGCGGACCAAGAAACGCCGGAATATCAGTGGTTGTCACCGTGAAACTTTCATAACTGGCCGATGGACAGCAGGTGTTAACGTGGGTGCCAATACCGGATGGGGATGTGGTACAGGATGCCGCCAGCAGCGACAGCATAAGTATGGTCAGGATGTTCTTCACGGGTCTCTACCTTCTAGTCAAAATCTGAGCTTGCTTGAATTGTGACACAGTCACATTGATATTTGTCAAAATTACACAATTCACGCCAGCGCTCACGCGCAGAGAAATCAGCTGCTGACATTCCGTCGGGACATCATCAGAAACTATAGTTCAGACCGACGGCTACGCCGAGGGTGTGAGCGTCTTTAGTTTTGAAGGTATCGGCCATCAGCCGTGCGTAGAAGTATTTGGTATTCAGGCTAAGTGACAGTGCCTCACCACCGAAATCGTATTCCAGCGAGACATTGTCATTCAGTCCAACACCCAGGCGCGGAAAGCCTTTCATATCGGTGTGATAATAGCTGGCAAGCAGGTTGATGTTGGGCTTCCACCAGTCGAAGAAATTAACTTCTTTCTCGAGTGAATAGACACCACTCAAAAAGGCGCGGAATGGCAGTCGCTGAGTGTGGCGTGCGTTACGTATATTGTCGATCAGGTGGGTGTCTACCAGATCGTTGGGTTGCACCAGCTCACCATTGACGAACTCCTGGGCCAGATCAATAGCATCGATCAGCGCCGGATTCAGATCGAAACTCAGATAGGACTTTGGCGCATCTTCCCAGATAAACCGGTTGTAGACGTCGACCAGATCCAGCCCCAGTTTCAGACGTTCATTGACCCGCCAGCGAGCAGAAACATCCACTGAATAGCCTGTGCCCTCTGGTGCTTTAAAGTCCACGCCGGATATGACCGGGTTTGGCGTACCGGAAATGACCGGACGTCGGTAATCTTTTTCACCGAACTTGGGTTTGTCGTAGGCATAATCGATCAGCACATAGGCGTTTACATCGGCGACCAGGGGCTTCAGGCCAGAAAGATCTCTGTTACCGGCATTGATACCATCCAGCACGACTCTGGCATCAGCGATCAGCTGATCGTTAATTGGCTCCAGTGCTCCGAATGCTTCAGCCTTGCCAGATTGTAACTGTGAGGCATCGTTGTAGTAGGTGAATGCAACATCCAGGCTCAGGTCTTCGTAGAACTGATGGGTATAGCCCAGCCTGACCCCGGAGGCAGTCAGCCGTTCCACATCCAGCAGCAGATGATAGTTCTTATTCTGCGGCAGCAGCAGGCCGTTCTTTTCGGCATGGTGCACCAGCGCCGTGTCTTCGGTGAACTCCGAGATGTAGTCAAAGCGCTTGACCACGGATACCCGCCACTCATTCCATTGCACGCCGATTTCGGCGATATCGTGGGTAAAGGCCGTTTCACCATCCTCGAGCCGGGCGTCGAAATCGCCGGCGAATTTATCGATAGAGACGGGTTCGCTGTGAGCATACAGATCTATATTGCTGTATACGCGCCACTTGTTTCCTTCAGCGACAGCCGTTGTGCTGACAAGCGAGAGCGCGATGACGGGGAGTATTTTCATAATATGATCTGATCCTGCGAAGTCCTTGACTATTGATCGAAGTCCGTGACTTTTACAGAAGTCACGGTCCATTTGTCATTGTCGTTACTGTAGCGTGAAATTCTGGACAGAATCCGGCATCTTGTAAAAACTTCTCTGCGCTAATCGTGGTGGCAGGCACCATGATTGCGGAAAGCCGGGCGTCTGAATCAGAAAAGGTCCTGCAAGGACCCTTGGAGCTGTCAGAAGTTACCATTGCCAGAGAGTAGATTCAATTGCGCGGGTGTACCGGTCTGTCGTGGAATGACCATCTGTCGCTTCCTATTGATAGGAAAGGAATTTCCTGAGTGTTATCATCGCGCTACGAAGGATATTTCCAGTAAAATTTCAAAAGTCTGGATC
>JAGRIO010000363.1 GCA_020443225.1 Pseudomonadales bacterium | reverse complement strand
CCCTGAACCCTGAAGTCTGACAATGGCAATGAGTTAGCAAGTATGAGGATAATCGTAGAGTTTTTAAGATTTTTTTTGCGATAATGCCGTCACTATACCGAGGGGAGTCGCAATGCCAATGCAATGTCCGAAATGCTATGGGGAAATGGAGACCGTCAGTAGTGATTCGACAGACAGTCTGCACATTGACAGATGTCATCAGTGCCAGGGGCTGTATTTCAATCAGCTGACCCGTGCTGACATGGGTATGCTGTCGGAACAGGTCAGTCTCGATACTGGCGATGAATCTGTAGGAGCAGAGTATGACGACATGGTGTATGTTGAGTGCCCTAAGTGCCATGGCATTATGGACCAGCGTATGGTGGAGGCCCCGAACCGTATACGATTCGAGCTGTGTCCCTCCTGCTACTCGTCATTTCTGGACGCCGGCGAGTTAAGGCTTTACCTCAGCGAGGGCTATCGGGAAGAGTTCGAGTCGCTGTTACCGGAGTTGTAAAAATCCGCAGTCAGGTTTCAGCGATTCTTCCGCATTCAGCCATGTTCCTGTTGCCGGATATTTGTGCTGTGGTTGATCTTTTTCTGATTAAGTGGATACTCCCGTTCTAACGAAGGCTTTGTGCACTGCCAGATGTCGCTGCTCGCGAATCACCGAAAACAACTCAGCAACTGCTCGCTGGTCAGGCCCCGGGTCTGGTTGCTGGCATTCTGTGTTTTTCTGGCGCAGGCAATCTTCGTTTCCCATCAGCACAGCCCTGATGTCAGTTTGTCCGGAACCTGCGATGTTTGCCTGCAGGTTGCTACAGTCACACCCGCTGATCCGCCGGTTTTGCCGGTCATCCAGTTTATTCTGCCCGTCCGGCAGGCTGTCGCATCAGGCTGGTTTTCCCCCGTAACTCAGTTTTCTCATTATAGCAGCCGCGCTCCCCCCGCTATTTCCTGATCTGACCAACAATCAGGGTATTCCCTGTTAATTCACATTCAGGAAGATATGCAGATGAAAATCAGGACCGCACTTGTGCTGGGACTGCTGTCACCTATGGGGGTAATGGCAGCTCACGAACCACAGGAAATAGAAGAAATTGTAGTAACGGGCGCCTTTAGTCGCAAAGAGGCAGAAACGACACTGCCAGTCTCAGTACTGGCTGGTGATCAGCTAAAAGAAGAAGTTGCCAATACCCTTGGCAGTACACTGGAGCGTCAGGTTGGCGTCACCACGGCTTCATTCGGAGCAGGGGTAGGTTTACCGGTTATTCGGGGACAAAGTGGTAACCGTGTACAGGTACTGCAGGATTCGGTGGGATCACTGGACGCAGCCGCCGTTAGTCCGGATCATGGAAACAGCGTTGAACCAGTTCTGGCCGAGCGCATTGAAGTTGTCAGAGGTCCCGCGACTCTGCTGTACGGTAATGGTGCCATCGGTGGTGGGGTGAACGTTATTGACCGCAGGATTCCGTCCTCACTGAAACCACCGTCGCTGATCGTGGAACAGCGGTTCGACAGCGTCTCGGATCAGAACAGTACCGTCATCAGCGCGGACGCCGCCACCGCGCAAATCGCCTGGCATCTCGACGGATTTTACCGGGAGGCTGATGACCTCAGGATTCCCGGCCTGGCTATTAACCCGGCCCTGCAATACTCCCAGGCGGAAATTGAGGATGACCATGATGATCATGATGATCATGATGGCAATGAAGAGGAGATGCCGAATTCAGACGGCTATCTGGCTAACTCCTCTTTGCGTGCAAAGAGTGTATCCTTTGGAGGTGCCTGGATCGGCGAACAGGGCTTTATCGGCTATGCCATCAATCATCTTGAAAATGACTATGGCTTGCCCCCGGGGGCACATGTCCATAGTGAAGATGAACACGCTGCTGACGAACACGAAGATGATCACGATGATCATGACGAAGAGACTCCTGTCAGCATTCTTGATGAAGCGGTTCGCATCGCCCTGACTCAGACGCGGCAGGACTTAAAGGGAGAGTACAATTTCCGGGACGGTCTGTTTACCAAAGCAACCTTCCGGTTAACCCACAATGACTATGAGCATATAGAGATTGAGCGAGCCGGCGCCGTGCACGCCAATGGCACTGTGTTCACTAACCAGGGAATTGAGGGACGCTTCACCGTTAATCATGCCCCCATTGCCGGCTGGGAAGGGGTTGCGGGGCTGAGTCTGGTTGACCGGGATTTTATCGCCCGCGGAGATGAGTCCTATATTCCGGCCGTGGCCGTACAGCAGGAGGATTTTTTCCTGGTTGAACAGTACAGCGGTGATAACTGGTCCGCCGAAATGGGATTCCGTATTGGCAATCAGCGTCTCGGAGTTTCTGGTCCATGCGATCATGAAGAACGTACAGTCAGTGCGGGTCTGTCGATACTGAAATACATGGATCAGGGCAATCTTCTGTTGTCCGTCGCGCATTCAGAGCGGGCGCCTTCGCTGGAAGAGCTTTACTCCAATGTCAATCCGCTGATCTGCGGAGCGGATATCACCGACCCGGATCTGGTTTTTCATGCCGCGGCAAATCTGTTTGAAGTTGGTGATCCGGAACTTGATACGGAAGTTTCAAACAATCTGGAGGTGGGTTACCGGCTTACGGATGGTCTGGTAACAGGAGAGATATCGCTGTACCTGAATGAAATCACCAACTTTACCAGTCTGGAAGATACGGGCTTGCGTAATGATGGCATTGAAGTCGCCCGGTACACTCAGAAGCGGGCGAGGTTCAGTGGCGCAGAACTGGAACTGACGCTGCCTCTGCCACTGGGCAATGGGATGACGCCGGAAGTCACTGTGTTTACTGATGTGGTTAATGCCAGATTTGCGGATGGCGGTGCTGTTCCCAGAATTCCGCCACTTCGGTTTGGTGCTGAGCTCGCGTTGACGCAGCCCGACTGGTCGGTTCGCCTGCGGATGACTCAGGTTGCCAGACAATCAGCCGTTGCCCGCGCTGAGACGACTACACCGGGCTACGTGATGATGAATCTCTATGCAGACTACCACTTGTCTCCGGGTGATCAGGACCTGTTGCTCTTCCTGAGAGGCAAAAACCTGTTGAATGAAGACATCAGGAATCATACATCGTTTGTTAAAGCTCTGGCCCCTGAAGGCAAACGGGGAATTGAGGTGGGTATCCGTCTTACACTGGGTAGCTGAAGCCGTCGCTACACCGTAAGAAGAAATGAAGGATGAAAGCTACCGGGACTGCTTGCAGCCATCAGCAGTCCCGGGCAAGCTTTGTAAGTAATGCTGAAAATAAAACCTGAAGGATCTGTTATGGGAATTGCCGAGATTGATCTGACCAAATACTCCAATCGTTTTTCCTCGTATACGGAATTACGCCTGCATGAAAACCGGACGCTGAACATTGCGTTGCTGAACGGTGATGTTGTCGGTAACAGCCATTCCAGTAACGGTGGTGTTTCAGCCCGGGTGTTTCATGAAGGTGCCTGGGGGTTCAGTTCCAGTCAGGATACCGGTAATACGGCCATTGAAAATACCATTGCTGCAGCAACGACCAATGCCGGGTTCCTGGCGCGCAAGGGCAGGTTGGAGCGCCTGACATTGCCTCGTGCAAGCGGGAATGCCAACAGCGACTTTACCACCCGTAAACCGGTCGTTAGTCAGCACGATAAAATTGAATTTCTGCGTCAGGTCGATGCCTATGTGGTCACAGCCTGCCCGGAGATCGTTTCCCGGCAGGTGGTGCTGAGTTGCCTCGACATGGAGAAAAAGCTTCACACATCTGAAGGCTCACAAGGA
>JAGRIO010000362.1 GCA_020443225.1 Pseudomonadales bacterium | reverse complement strand
AGCAAATTGATGGTGGCGTTGATGCTGTCTACAC
Source organism: Pseudomonadales bacterium (assembly GCA_020443225.1). Classification (GTDB taxonomy): domain Bacteria; phylum Pseudomonadota; class Gammaproteobacteria; order Pseudomonadales; family Azotimanducaceae; genus UBA4582. The sequence continues at coordinate 3,733 of JAGRIO010000362.1, read as the reverse complement.
TCTTTGTGGCATTGCTCGCTGCAGCAGTCGCGGCTTCTTCAGCCTTAGTTGATGCTGAGATCTTGCTCAACGCAGCCGCCACCTTTTTCTGAACTTCAGTATTTGTGGCTAATTCTGCATCTGCTGAATTCTTCTGTTGCTTAGCCTCATCAAGCGCAGCGATTGCCGCATTCAATGCAGCCTGAGCCGCAGCAAATCTGGCCTGCAGCTCGGCAACGGTCAGTTCAACAGGTGCGCCAGGGATTGTGCCACCAGCAGCCAGCAAAGCATTTCTTGCTGCGTTCAGAGAAGATTCAGCAGTAGTCGCTGCGTTTGTCTTCTTAGTGACTTCAACAGCGGCAGCAGTCACCTTTGCCTGAGTAGCTACAACAAGCTCTGCAGCAGCAGCAGTATCTTTCACCGGCAGTGCTTCGAGTTCAGCAGCAGCCGCAGCTTTAGCAGCGGCAGCTGCCTGCGCGTCCGCTAATGCTTTAGCAGCCGCAGCTTCAGCTGCGGCCTTGGCTGCAGCAGCATCAGCTTCAGCAGTATCAAGATTAGACGCAAGCGCAGTAGTGTCACCACTTGCAGCTGCTGCCTTAGCCAAGGCAGCCACTTCTTTTGTTTTTGTAACACTTGAAGCTACAGCAGTTGTTGCTGTCTTTGCTGCTGCCACACTTTCCTTAGCAGCGGTAGTTTGTGTCGCAATCTCCTGGTTTGCTGCTTCAGCCGCGGCTTTCTTTGCAGCGGCAATAGATACTGCCAACTCAGCTGCCGCAGCTTGCGCAGCTGCTTCTTCCTGAGCCGCCTGAGCTGCTGCTAATGCCTGCGCTTTTTCAGCTGCTGCATCTGCCGCCTTGGCAGCAGCTACCGCTGCAGCAACTGCTGCTGCCTGTGCTTCTTTCGCAGCAGCCAGGTCAGTCTTCAATTTATTCAGCGCGGTAGTTGCAGCTGCAACGTCAGCCTGAGATTCAGACAATTGAGTTGTAATTTGCGTTACTTGCTGAGCAACCGTTTCTGGAGAAAGCCCAGCCTCTGACAATTGAGCAGTAATATCAGCCAGTGCCGCCTGAACCTCGGCGCTTTGAGTAACGACATCGGCAATAGTGGCTGCAGTAGAAGCAGCACCACCACCCGCTGCTCTTACCCGTGTTGGGGTTACGGGTGTTACTGATGCTGCAGCAATCGCGGCAGGTCCGGCAGCAGTTGACGGCAGTGCATTTACGGCCGCATTAACAATGCTCTGTCGTTTATCAGCAGGGGCAGCGTTCACAGCCGCGGCTACAACCTTGTCAGCATCCACACCGTTAGAAGAGATCAGTGCAACAGAAACAACACTTGAAGGCTCAACCCCGGCGTTGATAGCGGCGGTAACGATGGCTTCGATTTCGTCCGGGTGAGTGATTGCAGCTGTCGCTACAATTGACTGCGCCTGACCAGGATCAGCTGCGATCATGTCTGCAACGATGGTGGCTATATCCATTCCTTCGTTGATGGCGTTTTGAACAACCTGAACCAATGTGAGCTCAGTGTTGCCCATATCTGACTTGATGTCTGCAAAAGCAGTCATTGGCATCAGTGATGCAAAAACAAGAGAAGGAATCAATTTTGATTTCATTGAAGTGTACCCCATTACACGTATCGCAATTTCGATTTGTGTAGTCTATTGCAGCGATCAATCAAGCGCAATCAGCAAGAACGTCGAAAGTCGATAAAAACGCCATTTGTAAGCGGTTTTTTACAAATAATTGACGAGCGGTTGGTTTTAGTGGGTTGGGTGGAATGTGGGGTAATTGCAGGACGTACTTTCATCGATTTCGCTGCGCGAATTCGACTGTCGTACTGGTGTCAATGGCAGCCCAAAATTGACCCACTTCCTTCCAGATTGGCAATTTAAAATTGACCCACCTATGCCTGTTTGGATGGCTTCTTAACCACCCCTGATTTCAGTTTTTCTCTCAATCGGTAACTATCGCCCCGGATCTGGATGACATGAGAGTGATGTAGCAGTCGATCCAGCATAGCTGACGTCAGAGCGGTGTTGCCGCCAAAAGCCTGCTCCCATTCACCAAATGACAGATTAGATGTCAGGATTACAGAACCTGATTCATAACGTTTCGCGATGACCTGGAAGAACAGATTGGATTGTTCTCTGGCCAGCGGTAAATAACCGATTTCATCAATGACCAGCAGGCTCGGCCCTAAGATCGAACGTCTCAACACTTCTTCATATCGGCCCTGTCGCTGCGCGGTTTCCAGCTGCAGCAACATGTCCGCTGCTGTCATGAACCGTACCTTCAGGTTTCTCTGGGTGGCGAGATAACCCAATGCGATGGCCAAATGTGTCTTTCCCGTACCACTTGGTCCAAGCAGAACAACGTTTTCCTTGCGTTCAATAAACGCCAGGTCAGCCAGGGTCATGATGGTCTTCTTTGGTGCACCGGTCGCGAACTTGAAGTCGTAATCATCCAGGGTCTTGATGGCCGGGAAGCCCGCCATCTTGACCATGGTGTGCCGACTTCGGGTTTGCCTGGCTTCACGCTCATGTTTGAGGATGTCAGTCAGGAAGCTGATGTAACTCGATTCTGTACTGGCCGCCTGTTGAGCCAGGTCTATGTACTGCTCAGCAACACTTTGCAGTTTCAGCTCGTCACATAACATCTGGATCTGTTCATGCTGCAGGGCGTTCATGTGTTCACCTCCAGTAATTAGTCGTAGTCCTGGGGTGAGCGCTGCAGAAACTCGATGGGCCAGCGTATATCCGTCACGACGGCAGCGGTTACAGGTACCGTATATTCAGGTAGCGGCTGTAAGTTCTCCTCTGCCAGGCGAACAATGGGCTGCACACCAGTCGTCCCATGCTCCCTGACGTTGGCAATATCTCTGAGCCACTTCAATACTTCGACATTGGCCGTCTCTGCATCCAACATAAGGTCGCTCTGTTTCAACAGACCCACCAGCGGGTTGTAAAAGCTATAGCGGAGGTAATGGTTGAACCGTTCGACCTTGCCTTTGGTTTTTGCACGATACGGTTTACACAACCTGGGGGTAAATCCATAGTATTTGGCCAGATCCCACAATCCTGGGTGATAACGATGGATACCAGCGCCGTAGGTGTTTCGTTCCTGCACGACGGTCTTCATATTGTCGTACAGGACTTCTCTCGGTACACCACCAAAGAACTCGAAGGCATTGATGTGACACTGTTTCAGCATCTCGAAGCGTTCGTCCGTGACGAACTCAACATAGCTCATGCGAGAGTGTCCCAGCGTTGCCACAAATGCCGAGAGCGGTGAGGCTCCGCGCCGGAACACACACCAGTCGACCTGCATTTGCTCACCTGGAGGGGTTTCAAATCGAACCACAGGATCTTCTGTCGGTGCCGGGTACAACGTCGCTAGATGCGAGCGAAGCAGACGATCTGATCCGCTATAGCCTTGAGCCTGGATCTCCCGGTACAGCACTGGAGAAGGTATTCGGTGTGGTAGTGCTGCCTCGACACGCTGTTCCAGATAACCCTTGTACGGCTCTAGTTTGCCTTGCCTCGGTATCCTCGGACCATAGCGAGGCGGATCATCACTCCTCAGGTACTTACGTACCGTGTTCCGGGAATGACCGGTGATCTGGCTGAACGCCCGAATGCTCATTCCCTGCTGATGAAGAATCTTTACTTCCATACTGCGGTCCCATTTCAACATTGGCGCCTCCTTCGAGGCGCAGATTAATGAAAAGGGGGGTCAATTTTCAGTTGCCAGGG
>JAGRIO010000361.1 GCA_020443225.1 Pseudomonadales bacterium | reverse complement strand
CATTCTTGGGCCGGGCGTACTTGCTGGCATCATCGCCATAACCCTGCGTTCCGTTGGCTTTCTGGCAAAGCTGCTGTACGAGGCCATCGAAGAAATTGACACTACCCAGGTTGAAGCGATCACTGCCACCGGTGCCAGTCAGCTACAGGTGCTGAACTATGGTATCTGGCCACAGATTCTGCCGGCGTTTGCAGGTAATGCGGTCTTCCGCTGGGATATTAACATCCGCGAGTCGACGGTACTGGGGCTGGTTGGTGCGGGCGGCATCGGGCTCCAATTACAGGCTTCCATCAATATCGTGGCCTGGCAACAGGTCTCGGTGATTCTGCTGTGTATTCTGGGCACAGTCATCTTCAGCGAATGGATATCCGCAAAAGTTCGCGCCCGGCTACTGGGAAACTGACGCTATGACCACTGATAAACCCGATTCCGAACAACTGCATTCTGATGCTCTCGAAGGCCATTACCTGCCAGCCGCCGAACTCTGGTCACGAGGCTGTGCCGGCAAGCCCCTGAATGACAGTGATGTCAAAAAGTTTATTTCCATGGCCAGAGATCGCTTTTATACTTTCCACCTTTCCGTCAGCCACTCCCGGATCACCGGGGATGGCAAGAAGATTGATCGCCTCATCAGCGGGCTGGCCAGAGAACTGAGTGCCGCCCCGGGTTTGTCTGAACAGTGGTTCGAGTCTGAATTCTCTGACAGTGAATTTGGCAGTCTGGTGACAGCGCAGGTCGATCAGTTTGGTCCCGATTCTCAGAGATAAACACATTGTCTTCAGCAAAACTGACCCAGGGCACTGTCAGCAGTGGCCTGTTGAGCCTGACTGTTCCTATGATGCTCGGCATCTTCGCCAATCTGGGCGCTGCCCTGTTTGAAACCTTTCTGCTCGGCAAGGTGGGAACAACGGCACTGGCCGCTTACAGTTTCACCTTCCCGGTGACCGGCGCTCTGGGTTCATTATCGCTGGGTATTTCCATCGGTCTCTCATCGGTGCTCGCTCGCACGGTAGGCAGTGGTGACCAGGACATGATCCGGCGGTTAGCAACAGATGGCATTGCTCTGCTGGCAGTGGTGATGATCGTTGTATCCGTTGCCGGATACTTCACTATCGACTATCTGTTTATCGCCATGGGGGCTAACGGTGACACTCTGCCTCAGATCAGAAGCTACATGCAGATCTGGTACTTCGCCCTTATTTTCTTTTCCCTGCCAGCCATCGGTGCCAATGCACTGCGGGCAACAGGCGATGCCAGAATTTCCGGCTCAATCATGGTGGGAGGTGCCGCCATGCAGGTGATCCTGGATCCGCTACTGATCTTCGGTCTTGCCGGCTTACCCCAACTCGGACTTGAAGGAGCAGCCTGGGCAACCCTGATCTCACGCCTGATACTGTGCGGTCTGACCTACTATGTGCTGATCTATAAAGAAAACCTGCTGGATTTCAGTCCCGTCAGCAGCACGATGCTGCTGGCTTCCTGGCGCCGGATCATGGCCGTTGGCATTCCGGCCACAGCCACGCAACTGATCGGGCCAGTATCTACCGCTATCATCGTCGCGATGCTGGCAGATTTTGGTACCGAGGCAGTCGCGGGTTATGGCATCGCCTCCAGAGTCGAGGGTCTGTTTGTTATTCCGCTGTTCGCACTGTCTGCCAGCATAGGGCCCTTTGTGGGTCAGAACTGGGGGGCCAGCCGTTATGACCGTGCCGACCAGGGAATGAAGCTGAGCTTCCTGTGGTCCTTAGGCTGGGGGTTGCTGGTATCGGTGTTGTTGTTTCTGCTGGCACCCTTTATCAGCCGCATGTTCGACGATAACCACGAGGTTTCTGCCTATGCTGAAACCTATCTGCGGCTGGTGCCTATCAGCTATGGCGCCTGGGGCGTGCTTATGATGACCAGCGCCATCTTCAACTCACTGGGTAAACCGCTGGCCTCCACTACTATGTCGGTGGTCAGAATGTTTGTTATTTATGTGCCCCTGGCCTGGCTGGGGCAGCGATTGATTGGCGTGAACGGCATCTTCCTGGCTGCCTGTGCCTCAAATACCATCATGGGGTTGCTGGGTTATGTCTGGAATCGCAGAACTTTCCTGCCACAGATCCGACAGGAAAGTGCCACTCTGTAGACCTGCCTGACTGGCTATACAGCAACCCTAACCCGGCAGAAAATCAAACGAGTAACTGAGGCGCGTGCTGGCCACTGACTGCTCCGAGAAGCGGATCATCCGGATGCGGGACACCAGTTTGTTCTCCAGATCACTGTCACCCAGTTCACTGTTCACCAGTTGCAGCGTTTCAATAACGCCATCACTGTTGATCACTAGTTCTATGGTCAGCTTGCCACGCAACAGCGGGTTTTTCCTGAGTGCACGATTGTAGATCGCATAGATCGCCCCCTTATTCTGATCCATCACCCGGCGGATTTCTTCATCAGACCGATCAGAAACAGCCGACTGGCGCTGGCCCTGACGGGGTACATAGTCCGCATTCACATCCCATTGCCGGGACACAGACCCGGTGGCACGGGCAGCCAGCGCCACACCTCCGACATCTTCGCGCATGACAGAAGTATCAACGCCGCCGCTACGGGTCCGAATCTCTGGTTCGCGGGCAGTTGCTGTCAGTGTTTCACGCAGCGCATTCTCCGCCTGCTCAGATCCGTCAGTCAGCTGGTTGCTGGCAAGTTCGGTGCTCACAGGTGCCTGCCGCATTGCCCTGAGTTCATCGGCAAACTGCAGAACGCCACTGGCCAGTGCCCGTTCTCTGGCAGTGGGCACAGGTTCAGGTACGACTTCCGGCACTAGCTCCGTCACGACCGGCTGGGTGGCTACAACTTCTGGCTCGGGTTCTGTAACCGTCACGGGCTGGGGCTCAGGCAGGGGATCATCCAGTAGCAGCCGGGCACTCATCACCTCACTGGCACGACTCATAGGGACAGACAGCGGGGGCACCGTCAGCATAGAAATCACAACAGACAAGGCCAGCAGAACAGCCGCGAATATCAACAGTAACCGGCCAAACACCCTGTCCTGCTGACGAAAAGGTGCCATCGGATCACCCGACCAGGGCAGGTGCAGACCTTCGGTACGCCAGGCAGATACGGTCATCATCTTTGCGCTACCTGCCCCGTTGTGGCCCCGGCTGAAGGAGCTGGAACTGACGCTACCTGATTGACGGCCAGACTGACGTCGGTAAAGTCCGCTGCAGCACAGGTTGCTATCACCTTTTTCAGTACATCATAAGGCACGGCTCTGTCTCCCATGATAGTTACCGGCAATCCTCTGTCCGTGTCCGCCATGCCAGGCTTCAGCGTGGTTAATTCACTGACCAGCCCGGGAATAGTGCTGCCGGCGGCTCTGACACCGGCAATATTGATAGCGAACCCGGTCCCCAGTGTCACGCCGTCGGCATTCACCCTGATGACAGGGTTCTGACCCGGCTGCTGACTGGCTGTTGCACTGGGCAGGAAAATCGCCGGGTCAGCGGGCAGCACTTCCACATCGCCACTGTTCAGCAACAGAAAAAACACGAGAATCGTAAAGATATCCATCAGCGAAACCAGATTCAGTTTAGGTGCCGGGCTTCTGCCCAGCTGCTGACGGGTGCGAAAAGTTCTCAGCATTGGCTGTTTTCTCCGGTCAACGACAGGCAACCACTGGCAGGCAAGTCGCCAAGAGAAACGTCAGGAAACAGCACGGCATCAACCACCGAAGCAGCCACCACCGCCGGCCATGAACGCACAGTATCCATGACCGAAACGATAGTCTGA
>JAGRIO010000360.1 GCA_020443225.1 Pseudomonadales bacterium | reverse complement strand
GGTAGCATGAAACCATGCTGCCAGGGTTGGGTGAAAGTTATCCGGCACCTGAGTCATTCGCCGAGTGTAGCGGAAAAAGCAGCGTGTCTGTATCGGCGCGACTGGCCCTTTCTGATTACGTCGCCGGGTAGGTTTCTGGCAGAATGCCGCGGTTAACTGACAGATGGCGATACTATGAAATTTCTGCTGATTCTAATGGCCCTGCTGTGTCAGGCAACTCAGGTGCTGGCAGCAGCCGTTGATGTTGACCGGCAGGCAATTACCATCGCTCTGTCGCAGGAACCGCCTAATCTGGACTCCAGTAAAACCACAGACCTGGTCAGCTTCTTTGTCATCGGGCATGTCAACGAAGGCCTGGTGCGGTATGACCGTCGTGGCCAGCTGGCACCAGCGGTTGCCGAATCCTGGGAGGCCAGCGGCAATACCCTGACTTTCAGACTGCGCCGGGATGCCCGCTGGAGTGATGGGTCAGCCGTGGTCGCGGACGACTTTGTCTATGCCTGGCGACGCCTGAATGATCCGGACAATGCCTCACCCTATGCGTCGATTGCGTACCCGGTTTTAAATGCGGAGGCCATTCAGAAAGGTGAAAAACCGCTCGACAGCCTGGGTATCAGGGCTATCGACAGTCACACGCTGGAAGTCCGGCTGGAACGTCCATGCGGCTATTGCGTCAGCCTGACGGCCCATGCCGCTTTTTATCCGATCAAACAGGCTTTTGCAGAGCGCAAAGGTGCTTTGTACGGTGCGGAACCTGAGCATCTGCTGTACAACGGTCCCTTTATGCTGACGAGCTGGACTCATGGGGCTTCCCTGAAGATGGTGAAGAACCCCGGGTACTGGAACCGCGACGAAATTACCCTCAATGAAATCGATGTGGGATATATCACTGAGGAAAACCGGGCACGGCTGAACCTTTTCCGGGATAACGCCATTGCGCTTGCCAAACTGGGGGCGGATACGGTTGCAGATGCCGCCAGTGACGGCTTGCGTATGCGTACCTTTGCTTCCGGCGGTCTGGCGTTCCTTCGTCTGAACGTCAGGGAAGACCGGTTATTCAGGGATCAGCGACTGCGGCAGGCGTTTCAGCTGATCTTCGATCCTGAAGTGTTTGTGAACAAGGTCATCGGAATTCCCGGCTACCGACCGGCATACAGCCTGTTTCCTGCCTGGCTGCCAGGGGCTGACAGCAGTTTCATTGAAGAACACCCGCCGGCGCGACAGGCCTATGATCCGGCTAAAGCCAGGGCACTGGTGGATCAGGTCAGGGCCGCCAACGGCGGTGAAGTACCGGCTCTGACGATTCTGACTGTTACATCCCCGACAGGGGCGCGTATTGCGGAGTATTTTCAGGGCATCGCCCGCCAGCATCTGGGCCTTGAAGTCAGAGTTGATCAGCAGACCTTCAAGCAGTACCTCGACAAGACGATTACCGGTGATTTTGATATGGCGTTGTCGAGCTGGTACCCCGACTTTAACGACGTGGTGACCTATGCTGATCTGTTAGCAAGCTGGAATGGCAACAACCGTGGGAAGTACGATAACCCTGAATACGACCGCTGGCTCAAAGTACTGCAAAGCAGCAATGATCAACAGGAACGTATGGCAGCTGCGGCAGAGTTACAGCGGATCATCTTTACAGACGTACCGGTGATACCGATGGCGGAAACAGGTTCTGCCTATGTTCAGCATCCGCAACTGAAAGGAGTCGTGCGCAGGGTTCTGGGCGCCGACCCTGACTATACGAGAGCCAGAGTCGTGCCCTGACATCATTACTGGCCGGATTTCAGGTCATTGATAAAGGCGTTGGATTCATCGATAGCCTTCTGCATATTAGCGATCAGCGTGCTGACGTCCTTATCAACGTTCTGCAATTCGCCCTTGAGCGAGGCAATAGCGCGGGCGTTGAGACTGTGCTTCAGATACAGGACATTATCCTGCAGGCTGGCCAGCACCGGATTGATGCTGCTTTCAGCACGTTTCATGGCTGACAACAGGCGACTGTATTTGCGTCGCGTTTCTTGCAACTGCTTTTCGACATCCCGCTTCAGTTTGGGATTTGAGTAAAGTGCCAGTTCGTCTTCCCACTCGGAAAAAAGGGCGTTCGCCACTGACTCAACGGCTTCGATCCTTTCGCGTATTTCCTCGGCGGCAGCAACAGAATCTTCGTACTCATCATTGAGTTCGTTATAGACCTTCTCGAGGTTTCCGCCATCGAAGTTCACGACACTTCTGAACTGCTCCAGCGCCGTTTTGAACTGCTCCTGGCCGTCTTCCTGCGCTTCCTGGGCATCCTCAATACGGTCGATGAGGATTTCCCGCTTAGGAATTCCCACCCGCTCCATGGCATCGAGATACACAGTGTCACAGCTGCTCAGCAGGGTTGTCAGGGCCAGTAGTATCAACAGTCTTAATCGCATAATTGCTCCTTGGTTTCTGCCTTCGTCCGGATTCTCAGACCAGGTCAAAGTAACGTTGGAATTCCCACAGAGAAACCTGCGGAGAAACGGGATCACCTCCACCGGTATGGCCCGCGAGCCATTCCGCCTTACGGGTTCCGATCCAGTAGTCAATAAAATCTGCGCCCAGGTATTCAGGCAACAGCGTGTCAGCACGCAGCGCATCAGCGGCAGTCATGATCGTGGTAGGGAGTTTGGCTACCGAATCCGGAGTACCCCATGCAAGGCCCTCATAGGCGGGACCCGGTTCCAGCTCCCTTTCGCCCCCGGCCATACCGTCGGCGAGTACGACTGCCGGCGCTTGATAGGGACTCGGGTCACCTGCACCCGCACGGTGTTCAATCCGGGCCAGCCCGGATGAGCGGGAGACCAGCCGCAGCGCGGTAGATTTGTTTTCTTCTCCCCAGGTGGCAGTGAGCGGTACCGCGCCGAAATCCCGGAAACGCCGGTACGAATTAATGGTAGGCGCTAGAAAGGATATGGCTGCCGGTAATGTCTGCTGCAGACCGCCGAGCCAGTGTCTGAGTACTTTACTGTGATTATCAGCCGCGGTCGGATCAAAGAAGGCTGCTTCTCCGGAGGTCGTGGTCAGGGAATGGTGCATATGCATGCCGGTCGCGAATCCCTCGCCAAGTTTGGGCATGAAGGTCACTGCCAGCCCCTGATCAACAGCGACCTCATAGAGAATGTTCTTCACCCGCATTACATTGTCTGCCATCGACAGGGGGTCTGAAGGAACAAGATTGAGTTCGTACTGCCCTGTACCCGCTTCATCATTCCAGTTTTCCCAGCGTATACCTTTCCATTCCATGCGTTTTATGACTTCCGTCATGAAGCCGGTTGCATGGTAGGCATTACGCAGCAAATAGATATTCTGTAGCCGGGACCCGGTCTTTGGCTTCAGGTTGCGGAATTGTTTACGGCGAATGTCATCAAAACTTTCGTCGAACAGAAAGAACTCCAGCTCAAAGGTCGTTTTTGCCAGCAGACCCAGTTCTGCCAGACGCCCGATCATGCGTTTCAGCAGGGTACGGGAGCACAGGCTGTGAGGGCGGCCATCATTGTGAGTAAAATCACAGATGCAGTGGCCCAGCGCTGGATCTGTACCATCGCTGATCAGGGTTTCCAGATCAGGTCTCAGCAGAACGTCACCAAAGTTATCGACCCGTTCCGGGTGCCAGTGAGTCAGGTGCGGCTGGCCGGCAATATCGCAGGCCATTGCCATTTCGGAAATGCCATAACCTTCAGGCAGGTTTTTCAGGAACTTTGTGCGGTCGACATATTTGCCGATGGACTGACCATCCAGGCTGGTAGCGTGAGTACGGACTATGTCGACATGATGGCGGTCCATCCAGTCCGGCAGGTCGTC
>JAGRIO010000359.1 GCA_020443225.1 Pseudomonadales bacterium | reverse complement strand
AATTTCACGCGGATCGGAGATTTCTGACTTCAGGTACAAACAACACCGCGATGGTTGGCATGATAATGATGACCATCGCGGTGATCAGCGTAGCTTCGGCCCCCACCGTTTCGTACAGATACCCGCCAGCGATGATGCCGAGGGGAGCCAGTGCAATCGAGCCGAGGTGATCATAGGCACTGACCCGGCTCAGCATTTCTCCAGGCACCCTGTTCTGCAGGGTTGTATACCAGAGAACCGAGAATATCTGTACGCCCAGGCCCTGCACCAGAGCGAATGCCATCATTACCGGTACGGGCAGACTCAGCAACAGTGCCAGTGGTAACAGGACGAAGGTAAATACCATCATCGTCGCCGTTAGCATCGGTCGGGTTGTTTGCAGTCGCAATGACGCCAGGCCACCTGCCAGTGTTCCGATGCCCAGTGCTGAGGTGATCAGTCCCCAGGCTACCGGCCCGCCCAGCTGATCGCGGGCAATTGCCGGACCAATCAGTGCAAACACCGCTTCGACTGAGGCAACGACCAGAGAAAACTGCATCACAATGGCGCACAGCCAACGGTGCCGGACAAACTCCTGCCAGCCTGCCAGCAGGTCGGCTATGAGGCTGGCTGCCTGCAACCGGGATTGTGCTGCTGGCTTCAGACTGGCGATCATCAGGGCGGAAGCCGCAAAGGACATCCCGTCCAGTGCGATAGTGATACCCGGGCTGGTAAAGGCAACAAGGGCGCCAGCCAGTGCTGCACCCAGTATCATGGCGCCGTTTCTGGCAGTACCCAGCAAAGCATTGGCAGATTGCAGATCGTTGCGGTCGACTACCTGAGTGATCAGGCCGGTAACTGCCGGTGAGTGCAGCGCCATGGCAATACCATTAATCAGCATCAGGGACGTTAGCCACATCAGCGTAGCGTTGCCAGAAATCAGCAGGGCAGCGATCAGTAGCTGACTGCAGGCAGCGACCGTGTCTGATATGACAATGACTGATTGCCGTGAAGTGCGGTCTGCGATGACACCGCCGAACAACAGCACCAGAATCTGCGCGGCAGTAGGTGCAGCGATGACCATGGCAGCGTCTTTCGCGGACCCGGTGAGTTCAAGCACCCCAAAGGCGATCGCAATGGGTGCCATAGCGTTACCGGTAAAGGTAATCAGATAGGAAATGAACAAACGGCTGAAATCCCGCGAGCGGAGCAGTTTCAGTCCATCGGAAAGGGTTGGTGTAGCCAATAGCCTGGTTCCCGTGGCTTTTACGCTGGTCCGGAACGGCAATGCGGACCTGAGCATGTGATATTCCGGTGCAGACTATGGCATCGCGGCTTAAAAAGAAAATACAGTTTTTGCCTCGTTAGTGCCTGGGTTCGCCAGTGCCTGATGACCGGTAGTCGGCGGTGCCAGTCCCTGGCTGGAGCAGGGGGCGCTGCGATTGATAACAAGGGGTTTAACGCCCTCTGACTGATGTTAGTATCAGATCATCAGAATATGAACCAGGAGTGGGAACCATGAGCCAGAGTTATGAAACCATGCTGCTCGACATCAACGACCATGTTGCGGTAGTCACCATTAATCGTCCGGACGCGAGGAACGCGCTGAACCGGCTGGCCTATACCGAGCTGGAACAGATATTCCGGGATTTACAGCGCGACCCCGAAGTGCGTTGTATCGTGCTGACCGGCACCGACCCGGCATTTTGCTCTGGCGATGATGTGAAAGAACTGATGACCGGCGATGGAGATCCGGGTAAGAACCGGTTGCGTAGCATTCGTCCGGGTACTACGCCCGCGGCCACTGCGATTCTGGATTGTGACCGGCCGATAATCGCCGCTGTTAACGGCGCTGCGGTGGGGTGGGGGATGGATATGTCGCTCATGGCAGATTTCCGGATCGCTTCAGAAAAAGCCAGGTTTTCCGAGATGTTCGTCAAGCGTGGGCTGGTCAGTGATGTCGGTGGACTGGTGCGACTGCCTAAGCTTGTTGGACCGCAACGGGCAGCGCAGCTGCTGTATACCGGTGACATCATTGACGCAGCGTTTGCCCGGGAAATTGGTCTGGTGCTGGAGGTGGTGCCACACGAGCAGTTACTGGAAACAGCCCTGACCTTTGCCGCTAAAATTGCAGCCAACCCACCGCTGGCGGTGCGCTATCTGAAAGAAGGATTGCGCAAGTCATATCATGGTGACTATCAGGAGATGGGTAACTGGATCTCGCAGACGCTGGGTACGCTGTTCCAGACCGAAGATCACCGTGAAGGTGTGGCCAGTTTCCTTGAAAAGCGTGAGCCGGTTTTCCGTGGCAAATAGTCCCGTGCAGGCGGGCAGCGGGGCAGCATAGCCCCGCATCGTCCGCCGGTAGTTGACCCGCGCGCTGGTGCGCTTCATAGTCAGCAGCCCTGACTGAGCGACTGTGGTTCTGACTGAGACTCAATGACAGATTTCCCCCGGATTTTGCCTGGTTGCCTGATGGTGGCTCTGGTGCTGACGCTGACAGCGTGCTTTGACGGCAGCGACAAGACCAAAGGTCCGAATCCGCCGGTGGCCCGTGTTCAGGATCACATCATCGAGCAGCACGGCCTGATCAGAAATGATGAGTATTACTGGTTGCGGGATGACAGCCGGCAGGACCCGGAAGTCCTTTCATTGCTGGCTGCAGAAAATCAGTACGCGACAGACTACATGGCGCCATTATCGGGTCTGCAGGATCAGATCTATCGTGAGATAACGGCCCGCCTGACCAATGATGACAGGTCACTGGCGATCAACGATGGCAGCTATGCCTATCATCGGGAGTTTGTTCCGGGCGGAGAGCAACCGGTCTACTTCCGCACCTTACGCAACAGCAATCACAAATCAGAAATTATTCTTGATCAGAACCGTCTTTCGTCGGGCCACGCTTTCTACGCAGTTGGCAGCTGGCGGACTTCGCCGGACGATAAGTTATTGGCATTTACTGAAGATACCGTGGGCAGGAATCAGTTCCGCCTGCGTTTCCGTAATCTCGATAGCGGTGAGTTTTTACCGGACAGTATCGCCAATGTGTCCGACAGTATCGCCTGGTCTGCAGATTCCCGGTGGATATTCTATGTCCGCCAGGATGAGCAGACCCTGTTGCCTCGTCAGGTTTACCGCCACCGCCTTGGCACACCGGTAGCCAGCGATGTTCTGGTTTATGAAGAAACAGACCGGGCCTTCTATACCACAGTCTCGGCCAGCCGCTCGAGGTCGCTGATTCTGATTTCTTCTGACAGTATCGACGCCTCAGAGCTGCAGTTTATTCCGGCGGACCAGCCGGAATCGGCACCGCAGATGTTCCAGCGGCGGGAAGCAGGACACCGGTTTGTGGTGCGCCATCTTGATGGCAACTTCTATATTCTGAGTAATCGTGATGCGCCGGAGTACCGGTTGATGATCGCCGCCGATACAGTGCGCAGCGAGCCGGAGAAATGGCGGGAACTCATGCCATACCGGCCGCAGGTGTCATTGACCGACCTGGAAGTCTTCGACCGCTATATTGCTGTTGGCGAGACCGAAGCGGGCCTGCCCAGAATCAGAGTGATGGACCGGTCAGAACCCGCCATGCCGGGACATCTGATCAGCTTTCCTGATCCCAGTTATCATGCCTTGCTTGCGTTCAATCATGACCATCAGTCCGAAGTAATCCGCTATGCCTATTCCAGCCTGCGGGCCCCGGATTCTGTCTATGAGTATCACCCCGGGCTTGATCATTCTTACCTGCTGAAACAGGATGAAGTGGTTGGTGACTTTGACCCGGTCAATTACACCGTAGAGCGCCTGTGGATTGATGCCAGAGACGGCGAACGGGTGCCGGTATCTCTGGTTTACCGCACCGGATTGTTCCGCAAAGGCGAAAATCCACTCTACCTTGAAGCTTACGGTG
>JAGRIO010000358.1 GCA_020443225.1 Pseudomonadales bacterium | reverse complement strand
CCCTGCAGCGTGATATCCGGGTCACCAATACTGTCCCGGGAACAGATGGTGGGGTTGCAATAGACCCAGTCTCCGACTGCAAGCCGGGTTGCATCAGGCCCTGCCTCGCGGATTCTGCCAATCGCACCGGGCCCAGGAATCACTGGCAATTCAAGCAAATACTGGCGCTCGCCGCTGAATACCTCACCTGAATAAGACAGCACGCGACTGGCATGGACGTCGACAATCACTTCACCGGTTCCCAACTGCGGCGCAGCGACTGATTCGACACTGAGCGGCGAACCAAACTGTTTCAGCACGGCAGCTTTCATTGTGACACTGGTCATAAGAATTCCTTTGGTTTGATGTGAAAGCGCATCTTCGTGTAAGTTAAGGCGAGTATTCAGGACTGGTATTATCCTGGGATTATAAAAACCACCCTGTCGGGTCATTACCTTTAAGGACTGGCAAATCATGCAGGATCCACTGCGCAAACAACTTGGCGATTTCCTGCGTGCCCGCCGCTCGGCTCTCAAACCAGAAGATGCAGGACTTTCGCCCACCCGCAGGCGAAGAACACCGGGGCTGCGCCGGGAAGAAGTCGCGGAACTAGCCGGCATTGGTGTGGACTGGTACATCCGCCTGGAACAGGGCCGGAACATTAACCCATCCGCCGCAACCATCGATGCGCTGGCTAACGCGTTGCAACTTGATCAGGAAGATCGCATGCACCTACGGTTGTTGTCGCAGACCTCAGACCGCCCTGCCTATAGCAGGGGCATCGTGCCTGATACTGCACGACGGATTATTGAAGCAATCGATCAGCCAGCTTATATCACCGACCTGAGATGGGACGTTTGCGCCTGGAATGCAGCAGCGGAAGAGATTCTGGCATTTGGCCGCCTGGATGCGGCGGATCGCAATACACTGATTTCGATTCTGCTGAATCCTCATGCCCGGAAATTATTTGGCGAAAGCTGGGAGGCTGAGGCTCGAAGAATGGTTGCCGAGTTCAGAAGCACCTTCGATCTCTGGGCGCATGACCCGGCATTTGTTGAACTGTTCAATCGGCTTCACAAAGGAAGTCCGGAATTTGCAACATGGTGGGCCGCCCATGACGTGGGAACGGTGAAGGGTGGCACCAAATCCCTGAGTCACCCCAGGCTGGGGGCCTTACAGATCGAATATGCCAGCTTTCAGCTGAACGACAATCCGGCGCTTAAACTGGTGATTTACGCGCCGGTCGCGAAGAAACACTGAGATTCTGTCAGGCTCTGTCATCGCAGAATAAAGCCGCACCCACTTCTGGTGAACAACCCTTCGCCACCCAGAAGTGCCACACCCCTGACTACCGCCCTGCAGAAACCGCGACTTTAACCGGCCGTTTACCACCCGGACCGTAAAGATTCACCTTCAGACTCGAAATCGCATGTACCAGAGGATTGGGTGATATTTTCTGCTTCCCGGTCCAGCTGATGTCAGGGAAACGTTCAAAGATTCTTTCAAAGGCCAGCCGTAATTGCATCTTGGCAATACGGGAGCCCAGACATTTGTGAACACCGTGTCCAAAGGCCAGATGCTTGTCGACATTATCACGCAACATGTTGAACCTGTCCGGATCCGGGAAACGCTCCGGGTCCCGGTTGGCCGCGCCGTACCAAAGCACCACCTTTTCATCTTTTGCGATTTTCTGACCATTCAGTTCTGTATCTTCAGTCGCGGTTCGGCGCATGTGAATGACCGGCGACACCATTCTCAGCGCCTCTTCTGACATCTGTGGAATCAGGGCACGGTCATGCAGCACCATAGCTCGCTGGTCAGGGAACTCAGTCATCAGCCGGATGGTGCCGGACAATGAGTTCCGGGAAGTATCGTTGCCGGCGAAGATAATCAGCAGCCAGGAACCATCAAGAAAAGGCTGCGGCAATAACTCCCCTTCCAGACGAGAATGGGCAATAACACTGAGCAGATCATCCCGTGGGTTTGCCCGGCGGTCAGCCATTACCCGCTCACCGAACGCAAACATGTCGTTGACAACCCGGTTGAAACGAAATGGCAGCATGGGCTCAGCAAAAAAGGTCTGCCATGGATTACTGAGGAACTGCGCTGCCAGCTCGAGGTGGTGCATCCACACCTTAACCTGGGGACGGTCCTGCTCGTCGATCCCTAACATTTCACTCAGGGTGTAGAGCGGCAGCTCCTCAGAAAAGTGCTTTACGAAATCTACTTCCGGACCAAGCTTTTCCAGATCATCCAGCAGAGAATCGATCTTCAGCCCGACTTTCTCCCGCAGCTTATCTACATAGGCGGGAAAGAAGAACTCGCTTTGCTGGGTCCGCATATCGCGATGCAACGGCTCATCCAGATTGATCAGTGAATTAAACGCTGCAGGCACCAGTTTCTCCGGCCGCCAGGCATCCCGGTCTGGCACAGACAAATTGATACTGCCTCGCTGCGAGGAAAAAACCTGATGGGCGAGCTCAACCGCTTTAATGTCGTCATAACGTGTCACTGACCAGAAGCCAGACATCTTCTTTTCAGCCGGTGTCCACATAACCGGCGCCGACTCGCGCATCTTTCTGTACATGTCAAAAGGATGGCCCCGGGTCCAGGCCGAAGGATTCGCGAACCGGAACCCCGGATAACCCGGATAGATCGCGGGCCAGGTGGGTTTATCCTGCCCCGAGTCGATAAGTATTTCATCACTGATAAGCTTCAAGGCTGACTCCTGAATTTAAGTGTTTCCTGGCTGATCGTCACAGGAAGACAGGGAACTGACAAGAAGGTTACTCTTCTGCCAGTTTCTTCAAACGGGCCTGCGCTTCGTCGTCGAGACGCTCTCGTCCTTCGGCATAACCCCTTGCAATCTCATGATAGAAATGTGCGTTCATGATATTGGCTTTGCTGTTATCCCGTTCTGCCAGACGTTTTGCGGGAACCCCGCCAATAACAGAATTGGGCGGAAAAACGGCACCTTCGGTCACAATGGCGTTGCCTGCAACAATGGACCCTGCGCCGATTTTAGCGTTATCCATAATGGTGGCATTAATACCAATCAGGCAGTGGTCTCCGATTTCACAGCCATGCAGAGTCGCATGGTGAGTAATCGAACAATAATCACCGACGATGGTCGGAGAACCACTACCGTAATGAATCATCACAAAGTCCTGGATGTTCGACATTTTGCCAATGCGTATTTCGGCAGCTTCACATCGCATCACAACATAGGGCCACACCGATGAACCCTCGCCGATACTGATCTTGCCGTACAAAAGCGCCGTGTCATGAATGAAAGCCGGGTTGTTCAGCGTTACCAGATCACCAATGTGCCCCATGATTGCTCCTGTTGTTTACTGCTGAAACGGGATTAGCAGCGGGATTAGCAGCGGGATTAGCAGCGGGACTATCAGAGAGTACGCCGATGTCGCGCTCACACCGTCCATGAATAACAGTTTTACCAGACAAATATATCGCCACCTATTTACTCATACGCTCGGCATAGTCCCAGCTGGTCAGGCGTACGGGCGTGAGTCGTAATACATATTCATCGTCAATCCGCCCCAGCAGCCATTTGGCCAGATGGCTGTCGGTACCACCCAGATAACGCCGGAGCAGGTTCGTGAGGGTTTCAAGCGCCTGCTCGCTGGTCAGCGTGACCACCGCTTTACCCCTGACACCGCGATAAGGTGGCTCGTTAGGTGCAATTTCAAAGGCACAGCGGTTATTACGTTGCAGGTCAGTAACTAGCTGACTGTTCTTGTGCGAAACACACAACAAATCACCCGACTCGTCGTCGAACAGAAACCAGACCGAACAAAGCGTCGGAAATTCATCGGCCATGGTTGCTATGCGCATGGGCATCACTGCGGACCGCAGAAACCGGGAAGTTTCTTCCTGTGTCCAGGCACTGGTTTTACTGAGTTTCATCAACACTGATCCTGTTCGTACATCTGTAACTGAACCCT
>JAGRIO010000034.1 GCA_020443225.1 Pseudomonadales bacterium | reverse complement strand
ATTTAACCTGTTTTACCGGTAACAACGGACCAAAGATCTCTTCCTGCATCACGGCCATATCATCAGTCGGATTCAGAATCAGCGTTGGCGGAATCTTGTGATGTTGTTGCTGCGAGAAGTCTTCATTGGCCGGGTTGATCTCCACCAGTGTGGCACCTTTGGACTTCGCGTCATCCAGATAGCTATTCAACCGATCATAGTGGCGCTGATTTACGACTGACGTATAGTCCGGATTGTCTTTCATATCCGGGAACATTTTGGCAACTGAAGCTTTGGCCGCACTGATAAATTCATCGGTTCGGTGCTCCGGAATCATCACGTAGTCTGGTGCCAGACAAATTTGCCCGGCGTTCATGGTTTTGCCCGCCATTACGTTCGTGGCTGTCAGTTCCATGTCGGCACTTTCGCCGATTATGACCGGTGATTTACCACCCAGTTCCAGTGTCACTGGCACCAGATTTTCAGACGCAGCGCGCATAACGTGTTTTGCGACCGAGGTTGCACCGGTAAACAACAGATGATCGAATGCGAGCCCGCTGAAAGCCTGACCGGTTTCAGCACCACCAGTAATGACTGCTACCTCGGTCTCGTCATAATATTCTGCAAAAGCCTGTGCCATCAGCGCAGAAGTCTCTGGCGTGAATTCAGACGGTTTGATCATGGTGCGGTTGCCCGCTGCGAAGATGCCGCCGAGCGGTGCGAATGTCAGTTGTACGGGGAAATTCCACGGTGAAATGCAGCCGATGACGCCAAGTGGCTGGTATTCGATCCTGCCGCGTGATCCGAAAAGCCCCAGTGGAAACATGACCTTGCGTCGTTCCGGTTTCATCCATTGACGCACATGTTTTTTTGAATGAACCAATGGGCTGACAGAACCATCGATATCGGTGATCTTTGACTGATCCTGCGACCGGTGACCGAAATCTGCCGCCATCGCCTGGCAAAACTGATCGCCATATTTTTTAAGCAGGGCAATGCTGCGGTCGATTCTGTCGATTCGGGTTTCTGCCTTCACCACGCCTTCGGCAAGGTAGGCCTGCTTCTGCCGGTCCAGAATCGATTGCATTTGCTCCCTGGTATATTCGGTCATTTGAAGCGCTCCTGATGGGGTTGGGCTAGTTTTAACCCGAAGCGGTCTTCAGTAAAAGGTGGAATCTGGCCGCTGCCCGATACAACCTGCCTGATCAGGCTGACATAAACTCAGGCCAAACACGGTATGAAGGGGCTGGCGACATGCGTTAGAATCGCTGTCCTTGATGTTGTGGCACAGGTATCAATGCAGTATGTCTATTTTCCACCCGGAACGCCTTCCTGATCTGGAACTTGTCGGTTACCTGCATCGTTGGTGCGTGATACCCAGAAGTCGGGGTAAGAACCAGTATCTGCACCATATTCTGAGTGGTGATGAACCTGTATTTCATGATCATCCCTGGGACTTCAGGTCGCTGATTCTGAGTGGGGGGTATACGGAAATGACCCCGGAAGGGCCTGTCGAACGCAATCCGGGTGATGTCTACGATAAAACCGCGACAGATTTGCATTACATCGCCACAGTGAAACCTGACACCTGGACCATGATTTTTACCGGGCCAACGATTCGTGACTGGGGCTTCCAGATCGATGGCCAGTGGATTGCCCACGAGGCCTATGAAAACCGGCCGCTCACCGCGATTACCCGTAACGGGTATGATCATGACAGTATGTAGATAACATCCTCAGCGTCGGTGCGACGCCGCCTTCAGGTCAGGGTGACAGCGCTTGTGCGTTATGGATGCCAAAGAGCTTGAAAGTGAGGTAAAGCAATATCACTGTCAGGCCCAGCACGATGACGGCAAGAAGCATCAGCAAGGCACGCTGAAATCCGGTTCTCAGTCTCAGCAGCAAACGTGATTCAACGGGTGGCTTATCTGGCACATTGGGAAAACTGGCGATCAGGGTCCATAGTAATCCCGACCAGAGTGCGCCTGTCAGCGATGGAATCAGAATATCCTGCCCTGTGAACTGAACCCAGCCAAAAATGCTGGCGACGAACAGGCCTGCGGACACCAGACCCAGCATGACCAGTGGCAGCCTGGCCCAGGCAAACCTCACGGACAGTTTTTTCAGTGTGTCCAGCATAACCCTTTCTGCCTGACTGATTCGGAACTAAGGGATTCTAAACACCTCAGCCTGCAGATCAAATCCAGCAAAAGATGTATGCACGACGCTGCGTGTGACAGCAACATCCGCTAGACTGCGGCAATCAGTTTATTTTCAGCATCCGGAGCTAAGCCTCATGTCAGAAGCGACCACAATTAAATATTCCAACGATGAGATCAGAGCGAGACGTAAGCGCGATTGCGCGCTCGGCTATCGGCTGTTAGCTGCGCAGCGCTGGGGTGATATGGGCGATGGTCATATCAGTGCCCGTGATCCTGATCAGACTGATTGTTTCTGGATGCTGAAGCTGGGCGTTTCCTATCATCAGGCGAAGGTCAGTGATCTGGTGCTGGTGGGCCCTGACGGCTCACTGGTGGAAGGGCAGGGTGGCGTAAACGAAGCGGGTTACTACATTCATCAACCGATTCTGGCGACTTATCCTGAAGCGGTCAGTGGCTGCCACGTGCACACGGGTTGGGGTACGCCCTTTTCTGCAGAGAATCGGCTGTTCGATATGATCACCCAGGAAGCCTGCATATTCTATGACGATCATGCGCTGTTTGATGATGAAGAAGTTCAGGTGCAGAGTACCGCTGCCGGGCAGCGTATCGCTGATACGCTGGGACACAATAAGGCGATTATTCTGCGTAATCATGGTCTGCTCACCGTGGGTAACAGTCCTGCCGAAGCCGTCGGCAACTTTATCATTATGGAACGGGTCGCTGAATCGCATATGAAGGTCAGGAACCCGCAGCCCATCAGCGATGAAGCGGCATTGTTCGCCAAGCAGGATCTGGTGCGGCATGGTAGCGGTCGCCGGGCGTTCCGCTCACTGTGGGAACGGCATATTGGCAATCCGGACGTGGTGCTGGGCTGATACCCAGTCCTTTACTGCTGCTACTTGATCCGCGGCAGTTGTTGCAGCGATTGCAGGTCGATAGAGTCCAGTTGCTGATTTACGCGCTGAATGTCGGGGATTAATGACCGGTACTGATCAAGCTTCAGTATCTCAACTGCATTTAGTAACTGATCAGGCGTGTAGCTTCCTTGCCACAAGGTTTTGTAGCGCCCCCAGTCCTGATCAGACAGCCCGGTCAGTGCAGGTGCCAGCGACAGAAAGCGCTGTGCCTGAGAGTGACGGAATCCACCTGGCGTTTGCCTGTTCAGCATGGCGAAAGTATCCAGTTGCTTATGCGTCCAGCCACCTGTTGATCCTGACGACGCGAAGCCGCTGATGGTCACACAGGCCGCATTGTCAGCCAGTGCATTGCGGATGATTTCAGCACTGCTGAAAAACGCCTCGGGTATCTCTGCCTGAGCCTTATCACAAATCATCTCAAACGTGCGATTCAGCACCAGTAGTTCCTCTGCGCTTGTCTCTGGCTGACTCATTCTGTAGATCAGCGTCTTACAGGCTGCGCGAATTTCGTTGGCGTCGGGAGCAGCTACTGCATTAGCAGCGGTAATCAGCGAACTAAGGATGATGGCGATCAGTCCTGGCTTCATTGTTGGGATTCCTCCAGTAGTTTTCTGGCTTTTTCCTGGGCGCTTGTAAGAGATTCGCTTTTGTCGGTTGATGTCTGTTGGCTGGCGGGGTATCCCGGGAAGTCATCCTTGCTGTCAATTGTGGCTGTGATCAGGTAGCAACCAAGCACCATGGCAATGATGCCAGGTGAACTGGTTGCCAGCACCACTGACAGGTTGGCTGATTTCAGATCCATGGTTGATTGCTGCTTCATCGAATAGAAACACACCGCCATGCCAATAAACAACGCAGAAAAGCCTGAGAACAAGCCCACTGAGCGTTTGATCATGCTGAGGTGCAGGTGATGAATGTGCATCTGAAACAGCGGCACCTGCCATTCTTCAGAGCCAACCGCCTGAGTTTTGAACCACTCGATATTGTTGTACAGAAATATCGCCAGCAGAATCAACGCGATGGTGGAGATGACGGTCATGAACCATGGAATCATGGTCTTCCAGTTGTCGTTCACAAACTACCCCCTTGTCCCGTCAGATGATAACTACTCATTTTTCTGAACCATTTCAGATTTATCGAGAATATCCCAGCCGGCTCGCGGTTTTTCATACCGATGTATCTCCGCAACTTCAGTATACAAAGCTGCTGTCAGCAGCAAATCAGCGAGTCGGGAATTTTTTTCTTGGGGGAGAGTAAACGGTTGATCGTCTTCGTAGAACATGGTTATTCTCCGGCGCTTGTGGATTCGATGATCATATTCTTATTGACGTAATTCACCATTTTAATAACAGACGGATGCTTTCGGAGTTTGTCGAAACCAGCAGCATAGCGCGTTTTGTAGAGAGCGGCTGCGTCCCGTAGGGTCTGCTGTTGTATATCGGAAATACTGGCTCCGGCTACTGTGACACCTGGAGTGTTCAGAGCTTCAGTTGCAACCTCGATTGAATTCAGAAGTTGTGCAAGATAGTTTGTGGCTCGGGTGAATTCAGGTTTGCTTTTCGTGTGATTTACTACGTTGACTAACAAGGCTTTTCCGTTCGTATCTTTTGGGTCCCAATAGTATTTGGCGAATGACTGCCGGAACTCCTCGGTATCCAATGCATCAATCTCTGATTTGATTTGCTGCGCTTCTGCAGAAGTCTTAGTCATCTCGGCCAGAAATTGGTAGGTCATTGTAAGGTAGGCGAACGTTCTTACTTCGGACTTAGAGGCGCTGGTATTTATCGCTGAAGCTTTGTTGATTTCAGCATCACCAGTTAATGCGCCTCCTACCGAGGGGTTTTTGGCAATCAACTCTGCCGCTTTACCCGTAGCAAACCATTGTGCTGTTGTGGCGTCGGTGCCGGAAGCATCTGCACCAAAGTTCAGCTTGGCCAGAACTGAATGAGGCTTCACACTGGAGCCTTTAGGTGCCAGGGTACCGTTAGGCACCAGAATCACACCGCCGTCACCAGAAACAGGCGTGCTTACACCTGCATTGGCTGTGCTGCTGACTTGCTCATAATCTGGCAGCAAAGGGTCTATCACGCCTTCTTTGCGTTTGTAGCCAACCACAAATTTAGCCGGTACTCCACTGTTGGGTTCAGAGCCAATTTCAATGCCTATTGACGTATCGGTAAAAAACACCAGATGTTCGTTAGATGCGCAGCCAGTGAGCAGCGCAAGTACTGTTGCAATGACGGTTAGTCGCTTCATAAGACCTCCATGGTCTGTTCGCTATCAATGGATATTGAATTCCACCTGATCGAAGTTGTCGCCAATGATAAACACCTCTGCAATGGGTGTTTTGCAGTGATTCAACTGTCCATCATCCGGCGGTATTTCTTTTACAACAATTTTTCTGTGCTGGTAGTAGCCGACCCCTGCGTGTACGAATCCAATTTTCAGACCTGCACCTTCGACCTCAGAGTAGATGCAACCAGACTGTTGGTCTTTCTCACCCCTGAACAGACCGATATACAGTGAGTCTTCCTGTAGGACTATCGGGCGCATAGCACAGCCAGAGGCAACGCAACTCACAATAGTCAGCAACGCTAATTTAAAAGGATGCAAACATCGCTCCTCATGGCTGAGACTCCGCTTTACCAACGGCGGTACTGAAGCTGAATCCCCGGTCTATTTTGTTAAGTTCCTCTGTCACCTTCACAGACAATTCGGCAACGGGTTCACTGGAAAACACGACCCAGCGCATCAACGCTTCCGTATAGGTTTGCTTGTCTTTGTATTGAGAATAAAAAGTGAACATCAGTGCTGCGAGACCGGTGACGGTGGTCTGTACAGTCGCGGACTTGATCCATTCCCACCGCGTGAGATGATCTTTGAAAATGACGCTGAGCGAAGGCCATATCAACACCATGAAGCCGAATGCTACTGATGCCCAGAAGAATACTTTGTTGAGTATGGCGTAGCTACGCGCCTTGATGTACATGTCGTATATCAACAGGTACTTCAGTTGACTGGAGGGTTTGTCCCTGGCACTGGCATCCTCAACTTGCTGACGGGCAAACTTCTCGTACAGCGACGCGCTGGTCTGGTTCGGGCTGAAGAGGTTGTCATCCCCTGTCATGAACCACACAAGCAGCGCACCTGAAGCTACCAGTATCAGCACAATAATCACGGGCAACCCAAATGATATCTTGTTCATGATCAGCTCCATTGACCCCGGCAATTCCTGATGGAACGACTGTCATGCAGTCCAGTGCGGAACTGATCCGGTAGAAAGGCAAGGTTAACGCGAATACGTCGCGTTTTGAAATAACTATGGGATACCCATTAAGATACTGCTCATATCTGCAGGTTACCTGAGGAGAAAATGGTATTTTGATATCAGGGTCGGCAATTCCGCATCAATGGCTGCATGATCCATGGCAGCACAGGAGCTGGGCAGGTGACTAACGATAAACCCTTGATTGCAGTAACCGGTCCCGGCAAGGGTGGGTTTGTACCCTGGATAATGACCCGGCTTGCCATTCAGCGGGCGGGCGGTAAAGCCGTGCGTGTTCATACCGGTTGCTATGTGCCGGATATGCAGTTTGATGGTCTGGTTGTTGGTGGTGGCTCAGATATCAGCCCGGAGCACTATGGCGAAGAACTTCGGGAGCTAGCCCGGGAGGACAATGTTCGAAGCCTGAGACAACGACTGACCGACAGTCTTATCTTTCTGCTGCGAATACTGTTCAGTATCAAACTGCGTCAGTCACGCCGGGACCCGGACCGTGATGAAATGGAAAAGCAGTTAATCAATCGTGCTATCAATGAGCATCTCCCTGTCCTGGGTATTTGCCGGGGAGAACAATTGATCAATGTCACTCTGGGGGGGACCTTGCACCAGGACGCGACTGAGTTCTATACCGAAGTGCCAGATGTTCAGAGCATAAGGCTCGTCAAAGATGTCGATATCGTTGCAGGTTCCCGACTGGCTCAGGTCATAGACGATACGGAACTGCGGGTTAATGCGCTGCACAATCAGGCTGTAGATCAGCTGGGTGAAGCGCTGCAGGTCTGTGCCCGGGACAGAAACGGTATTGTGCAGGCGATTGAACGTACAGATCGGCATTTTGTTATTGGTGTGCAATGGCATCCCGAATATCTGCCAAGACAGGATAGCCATCAGCGCCTGTTTCATGCGCTGGTTGCCAGTGCTGCTGAGAATAGTCGATTGATACGCTAAACATGCAGGCAGTTCTGCCCGGGAAGTGACTGATCAAATGTTAAACACATTGCACAATATATGCTCAATGTTGGTCGCTGTCTCTTCAGAAATGCCAGAAACACCGGAAAAACAAAGTTTTTTCTCGTATTTTCCTCGCCCTTTTACTTTAACTCTGACAAGTACATGCAGTATTGTTGGTTTGATATCTTCATCAAGCGCGGAGCAATAATAAAATGCATCAAAGATGTGACACTATCATTCAGAAGCGTCTGACAAAACTTTTCGCAGTCGCAACATTATTCTGCGCCAGTCTGGTGCAAGCGGCGACCATTGTTGTCGTTGGTAATTTTGAAGACAGAACTGGATTTCCCGAAGCACGACTGAATCAGGCCGCGCAGGAAGGGGTGACCAATCTGTTGGTGAGCCTGCCGCACCTGCAGATAGTCGAACGGGGCCGAATGGATCAGATTCTGGAAGAAATGAATTTTTCCCAGTCAGCATTTGCTGACGGAACCAATGCAGCAGAGTTTGGCCGCAAGTTGGGTGCCGAACTGGTAGTTTTTGGCAGTGTGTCCAGCGCTTCTTACAGTGAGGGTCAGCGCACCGGTTATAACAATCAGACAGAGTACTTTGGTAAGGGTACGGTGTCCGTCAACATTCAGATAATCGAAGTTGAAACGAACAAAACACTGTTTTCAGAATCCGCGACTGGTACCACAACAGGTGACAGAAACCGGAGCACAGTATTGCCTGAAGCCCTGCTTTATGCGGTGAATGATATTTCAGTCGCAATCCAGGAAAAATTTCCCATTAAAGGTTACGTCATCGCCGTCGAAGAAAATGGTCGTAAATTCGATGTCTATCTGGACATCGGTAAGCAAGTCGGCATTGATAAGGGGCGTAAGATTACGATCTTCGGAGAAGATAAGGTTTTCGTACATCCGGTGACTAAGGAAGAATTTCGTACTGCCACGCCTCTGTTTACTGAAAAGGTAAACTCCGCACAGGATACCACCTCTGTTATCTCGCTTAGCAAAAAGCAGATCGCTTCGATCGCACCGGGGCAGCGGGTAGAGGCCCAGCCTGAAGTGAAGAAGACCGGTTCAAACGGACTCGCATTACCTGTTGGTGACATACTGCAGGGCCTGTTCAAGAAATGATGAGAAGTTTCTGGCGAAGCGCCTTTCTGATGCTTGGCTTGGTAGTGGCAGGCGCTTCTGCGCTTGCCAACAGCATTGCGGTTGATGTGTCCGGTTACGGGACCACCCGCGATCAGGCATTGGGCGATGCACAACGCGCAGCCGTTGAATCCGGGCTGGGTTCAGCAATCACTACAGAATCATACGTCAAAGACTTTGTACTGCAGTCCGACAGGGTACACTCGATCTCCAGTGGTGTGGTGAAGTCCTTCACGATCACTAAGGAAGACTTCAAGGATGGGATGTGGGAGGTCTATATCCATGCCATCGTTGATGAGAACAAACTCAATGGCAATATCAACACGCTATTGTCGCAGATTGATAACCCTGTCAGCGTCATCACGATTTCGCCAGTGCAGCGGGGGCTATCTACTCAGGCGGCTGCTGCACGAACCCAACTGAGCCAGCAGTTACTCAAGCAGGGTTTCAAGATCATCAGCCAGGATATCTCCGCCGAGCTGCGTGAAGATGTGGCATCCATTATGGATGTCGCGATGTATACCAAAACTGCCGCCAGTCTGGCGCTGAAACACAACGCTGAAGTAGTCTGGTTGCTTAGCCTGACGGAAACCAAAGGCGCGGTGACCTATGGCGTACAGGATATGATTGCGAATATTACCTGTCAGGTAGTCAATACCACGACAGGCGATATTTTCGCAGAAGCGATTGTCAGCGGTCATGGTCTTAATATCGACAAAGCCATCGGTAAGGGCGTTGAAGAACTTGCCGCAGAACTGGTGAATCAGGTCAAAGTGCGATTTGCTGATCAGGCGCAGCAGGGCAGTGTATTCACAATCCGGCTATGGAAGGTGCCCGGTTACCGATTGGTCCGGGATTTCAAGAAGGCACTGACTCAGTTGCCGGGCGTCAGAAATATCAAGCAAGTCAGCATTGCGCTGGAAGACGATCCAGAATCCAGTTTTGTTGAATTCTCACTAGGCTATCGTGGTACATCCGGTGAACTGCTGGACGGTATTTATGATCAGTTACCAGACTCTCTGGAATCGCTGGATGTGCGATTACAGAAGGGCAATCAGCTGGAGCTGGAACTTTAGTAAATCGGGTACATAAATTGGGGAAATTGGGGACAGTTAACTAATTTCTGCCCCCGGCTCCGTTACTGGGCTTTGCTCACCATTTCAATACAGCCTGAGCTGCCGGGCGTTCACGATATCGCTCGTCCCAGGCCCTGAGGTTAGGGCGATCACCCATGACATCTGCTTCAACAAACCGCATGAACTGCAGTGACGCCTGCATAGTGCAGTCGGCGATGGTGACGCGGTCACCCATAAACAGAGGCCTGCCGTCAGCAAGCAATTGTTCCAGATAATCCAGCGGTGCCTGCATATTACTCAGCAACTGGGCCGCTCGCTCCGGGTCGGCAGGGTAGCCAAGGGGCGAATTGGTCGCATGTCCATATGCCCCCATGTTGCTCGCGAGACGGATATCAATGATGCGCTCTATATCCCAGGCATGAGCCTGTTCTTCAGGCGTGCCATCCATCAGACGCCCTTCGGGGAATTTAGCTTCCAGGTATTGCATGATCGCGAGTGATTCCAGAATAAAGCTACCATCATCCAGTTCCAGTGCCGGCACGGTACCAAAAGGATTCCTGGCCAGGTGCTCTGGCTGCCGATGCTCGCCTTTAACAGTATTTACGGTGATTTGTTCAATCCCGATATCAGTACCCAGGGTTTTTCGTTCAGCGATATATAACATCACTTTGGTGGGATTCGGTGCGAGTGCGACTTTATAGAGTTTCATTAAATATCCTTAACCATATCTGCGATTTGTTCCAATAAGCTGAAGCGTGCCGGTCCCAGCGGACCCGCGCCATCCAGCCCTAGCTTCAGTGTGGTGATTCCGGCCTTTTTATAGTCTGCGAGACGGTTAGCAACCATCTCTTCACTGCCTATCGCCTGAAATTCAGTCACCATGGCATCGGGTACACGTCTGGCTGCCTCTTCACGTTTGCCCGCCAGCCAAAGTGACTGTATTGCCAGCGCATCTTCTTCATAACCAGCGCGTTTGAATGCATCGTTGTAAAAGTTGGTTCTGGCAGACCCCATACCACCCATATTAAAGGCAACCGCAGGCTTTCGTTTGGCGATCATAGCTTCGACATCATCTCCGATCTCGATTCGCGCCGATACGCATAAATCCAGATCACTGATCTTGCGGCCAGAAGTTGCTGTACCTTCGGCAATATAATCAAGATGCGCGCCCGGGTGTAGGGGCGAAAAGGAAGTGCCCAGCCATCCTTCTGCCGAGGCACCGGTATAGCGGAGTGAGTTCGGACCGAGCGTTGCCAGATATATCGGGATATCTACCGGGTCGTGACTGACCTTTATGGGTTTACCTTCGCTATCGGGTAGCGGTAACTGGAAAACCTTGCCCTGATATTGCACCTTTTCACCGCGAAAGATCATTCTGCAGATATCAACGGTTTCCTTCAGCCGCGAGAGCGCTGGGTTATATCTGACGCTGTGCATACCCTCGACAACCTGTGGCCCGCTGGCCCCCAGACCAAGGATGAATCGCCCGGCGGTCAGATCGTGCAACGTCAGCGCTGTCATGGCAGTCATAGCTGGTGTGCGTACAGTGGTTTGCATGATGCCTGTTGCGAGCTTTATGCGCGAAGTTTTAGCCGCGAGATAAGCGAGCGGGGTGACGGCATCGCTCCACCAGGCTTCAGCGGCAAACGCCATATCGATGCCAAGCTTTTCAGCAAACTGCACCCATTCCGTAATCAGACGCAGGTTGCTGGCATCTACAGCGCTGATTTCAATCGCCAGCTTCATTGTCAGGGTTTCCTGTTCGTTCACTTGCTGGGATCATAACGGATTGAGTCGATTACAAGCTATCGTGTTGTAGCCCCCGGTGAGGGAAAGCTGCTTTCAGGCGTTTTATTTCAGAAATCCGTTCTGTATCAACTGACGCCCAACGTGCGCCGCTCCCGGAGGCGCATGTCAATGAAACGTAGAGTGGTAAATTTACTTTGACAGTAATGCGGGCGCAGCTGGCAGATTGAAGTAGGGGACGATGGGAAATGGCTCGCCTACGGACGCTTGTTAGCTTACACCCAGATATCATTCTCTGCCGTAAGCGAGCCGCCGGCATCCCCTGTATTCACGACACCTTTTGGCTCTACAAGTAAGATGTGAACTAGGCCTTTGGCGAAAGGCTTGTGCTCGACCCCCTTAGGAATAACAAACATCTCGCCAGGGTTCAGGGTGACCGACCCATCGCGGAACTCAATAACCAACTCACCCTCGATGACGATGAATACCTCGTCCGTATCAGGATGATCGTGCCAGACGAACTCACCTTCCGCTTTTGCGAGCTTGAACTGATAGTCGTTCATCTCAGCTATAACACGGGGTGACCATCGTTCATCAAAAAGTGCTAACTTACTTTTTATATTGACTGGATCGTAGTTCATGCTGTCCTTCAAGCTAACATCGTAAGTTGGGGTAGACTGAAAGCTGGTATGGTCCCTAAGGTCCCTGCCATAGTTGCATCGTTATATGATTAGTCTTCAATTTTAAAGTCAACTGACATACTTGCCTGATACCTGACCTCATCGAAGGAAGGTTCCTGAGGCTGATCCTGATACTCCATGAAGGAAGAACTTTTAGGTTTTTCAAGCCTTGCAGCGGTTACGACGATTTCTTCCAGAACCATAGCTCCGCGAGTTGCCCTGTGGTGTACGTTTGAATCCCTTATGCCAACGGGTACCAACTTCACGCCAAGTGATTTTTCGTAGAAATCTTTCTGCTTTAGTATTTTTTCTAATGCGCTGGCTTTAACTTTTTCGTTAAATTCATCTTTTTGGGTATGTTCAAAAGCGGTATCAGAAAGTTCAATTTCTACAGACTGATCCGCAACAGCAGCAATTTCTTTCAAGTGTGATTCATTAGTGATTGAAATTGCCATTCGGTTTACTACTTTAAAACTCGAAGGTTTGCTTCCGAGCCAGCCGTATTGTGGGGAAGATGAAAACCTGGAGCTCTTTATAGAATCCAGGCTAATGCCAGAAGCTGCTAGTGAGCCCGTTATGTTCTCGCGAAGCAATCCGTTTTTTGATATCGCTTCTGAAAGCAGCTTGTTTTCTGTGGTGATAACCAGACTTACAATTGCCTTATCGGAATATGCTGTTTCCTCTGCCTCTCCACTAATGGTTACGATTTTATCGGTTGGATATAAAAAGCCTTTTAGTTCCTGTGGACTGCCTTTTATTTCCGGCGCTGAAAGCAAGGGTAAAGATACTATTGAAAGAAAACCGACAAGAATAATGTTCCTCATTGTATTTGTTCTCTGGTTGTTGGTTGTATTGCGCTTCATACAGTGGCCGCGTTAGCGTGTCCCCGCCAAAGACCCGTGCAGGTTTTAATTGTTATATTCTTCTGGTACATAGCGATAATGTCCTGTGATTTCATAGTTAAAAAGCATGTCATCAAGTTCTGGTCCACCGCCAATATTGTGAACAATTAGCGGATTAGCACTTTCCATGGAAAGCTGGTCGGTTACTACCCCAATATGCGGCAGGTTTCCCGGAAGCATCCATGTCACAAGATCGCCGGGAACATAATCTTCAGGGTCGCTGGTTATTGGCAGCGACTGACCTTTCCTGGCGAAGAACACCTGTAAATTTGGAACGCGGCGATGATCGATGTTCTTATCTGTAGACGTCAGACCCCAAATCCTGTTGGAAGGATACTGCCCAAAGTTTAACGACATATCCTGGTGGACAAGAGACTGAAGGTCTGTACCTATTGCTCGATAAGATCGAATTACAACGTCAGTGCATACACCCCGATGAGCTGGCACATCTCCATTTGGATAAGCAATTTTAAAATATGAACCGTTGTAAGAAACATTCTGCTTAGTTCTTTCCAATGCAGCGCTTACAAAATCGTGCTCAAAGCTCCCAGCCTTGCTGAACGAGAAGGGCGCGAAGAGAATCAGTATAAGAGCTATCAATCTGGTCATGATATTTTCGAAAATTGAACCTCGTAGCTTTTGGCTGTCCGGGATAATAGCCTTGTTGGGGCTGATGGATTCCATGTGTCTGGCTCAGAACGCTACTTTAATCCCGGCGATTGTATCCTCTGAAGACGGAGGGAGCATCAAGAGCCATTAGTTATTGAGTTTCATTAGTCTCTGAACAACGTCCTTGCTTATCTTTTGTCCTTTGATAGTCATACCCAAAAAATTGGGGCAAAAGCAAAAAGCAAAGAACAAAAATGGGAAATCAGGCTTTGTTTCGCCATCATGGATGTCTAGCTCAGTGGCTAAATAGAATCCAAGAATGCCCGTTCATATCGACGCGCCAAAGATCCACATCAGCCAATCTCCCCACCAATCTGACTATACTTCAACCTCGGCTAACAAAACTCTTCAGTCGAATACCTGAAGCATCTTGTCTGCGTGTTCCATCCATCTCCGCTAAGTCCGGCCTTTCGCCTCAGCTCTCGCACAAATACTTCAGGCTCTTTTAGCTGTTCCCACACCGAAGGCAGGTAAGTGGCCCTGTGCCCGTTCTCTTCAATAATCAATCCATCGACACCAGGCCGAAGTTGCTGGATTAAGTCATCCCGTGAAGTGACGTTCATCGTTACGGGTGTGCTCAACACCGATATGTGAACATCAATCAGCTGATATTCGCCCAGCGTCAAAGGTGCAAACCTGGGGTCTCGGAATGCGGCTGATTGTGCGTTGCTAGCGACGTCTGCCAAGAGTGACTTGTGGGCCTGTAAGCTACCAATACAGCCGCGAAGCTGTCCGTTCAGGTTCAGCGTAACAAAGCTGGCACCATCCTGCCTTAAACCTTCGTCGTAGTGCGTTAGTTCAATATGGAAGTTTTCTTTGCTGGTGAACGGATGGAAGATGGCGTTACGGGCCAGTTGAATCAGTTGTTGGCGCTGAGCCAGGTTCAGTGTGGATTTTGGCTCTGTCATGGCATCGTTTCCTGTCAGTATATAAGCACCATACCCAACAACCCGGTTACGGTCCCCAGCGGTGTCGCCAGAATTCCTGACATCAATTGCCTTTAACTTCCAACCTTTGTTGCGCGCGAGGGTGATCAGCCCGTTAATGGGGCGGCAACCACACGCTTCTTCACCGCGCAGGCTAGGGTTTAGTGCTTCGATCTTGCGGGTGGTGTTCTGGTCGGTTTGTTGTGCGGTCGCATAGTCGTGGTAATGACTCAGGTCTGAGCTGATAACAATCAGGGTGTCGTCGCCGCCCCAAAGTGTCTCCAGCACCCTGGCGACCTGGTCGGGTGATGCATCGCCAACAACCAGCGGTACCAGGGTGAAATCTGTAAGCACCGTCTGCAGGAACGGTAACTGTACTTCCAGTGAGTGTTCCTGGGCGTGGGCCTGATCCAGTGTGATGACGCCGGGCAATTCGCTGATGGTCGCCATTGCTTGCTTATCCAGCGTGATCAGGCCAAGCGGCGTTTCGAATTCGCTCGCGGAACTCATGGCAATGCCACGAAAGCCAACCCGGTGAGAAGGGCCAAGCAGAACTACCCGTTTAATCTGACTGCTGACTTTTTTAAGCGGGGCATACACTTCTGCGGCAATCGGGCCTGAATAGATATAACCAGCGTGGGGGGCAATCAATGCTTTCGGGGCTGGCAGGGTATCGTTGGCAGCGGCCAGATATCCTTCGACGGCGTTCACCAGGGTACCGGGTTCCGCCGGATAGAACATGCCGGCGACAGCGGGGGTTCTGATACTGCTCATGTAATTTCCATTCAGTTGCAGTTGAACTTGTTCCATAATGTGCCGCATGACCGACAAAAAGTCACTGATTTTAGGTTGGCGACAACCTGCCACTCCATCGGGGTCCCGGGTGCCGGAAGGTAAGGCTGGCTTCTGGCACCGGCTGGATGATGGCCGCTTGCAGTGCGATCTTTGTCCGAGAGAATGCAAATTGCGTGATGGCCAGCGGGGTCTTTGCTTTGTGCGCATGGCGCGCAATAACGCCGTCGAGCTGACCACCTATGGTCGTTCCAGTGGCTTTTGTATTGACCCTATTGAAAAGAAACCGCTGAATCATTTTCTGCCGGGTACGCCGGTGCTGTCTTTTGGCACGGCAGGTTGTAACCTGGCCTGCAAGTTTTGTCAGAACTGGGATATCAGTAAATCCCGAGAAATGGATACGCTGGCAGATGCAGCCTCACCCGAGGCGTTGGCGCAGGCCGCCGTGGACCACCAGTGCCGAAGTATTGCCTATACCTATAATGATCCGGTGATTTTCCATGAATATGCGGTGGATGTGGCACAGGCAGCAAGAGACAGGGGCGTGCAGTCTGTTGCGGTGACAGCTGGTTATATTTCGACCATTCCCCGAACCAGCTTCTTTGCTGCGATGGATGCAGCGAATATCGACCTGAAAGCGTTCTCAGAGAGCTTCTATCACAAGATTTGTGGTGGCAGGCTTTCCAGAGTGCTCGATACCTTGCTATATGTTCATCATGAAACCAGTGTCTGGCTGGAAATTACCACCCTGCTGATACCCGGGCAGAATGATTCGGCCGCTGAGCTTGAAGCGATGACCCGGTGGATAGCTGATAATCTGGGCCCGGATGTACCGCTGCACTTTTCAGCATTCCATGGTGACTACCGTATGCGTGATATCCCCAGTACGCCGGTAGAAACGCTGACAGCTGCCCGTAATATTGCGCAGTCTAACGGGCTGAATTTTGTCTATACCGGGAACGTACACGATACTGAAGGGGGTTCGACCCATTGCCCGAAGTGCGGCACCCGGGTAATAGAGCGTGACTGGTACCAGTTGGGTCAATGGCAGCTGGATGCTCAGGGATGTTGTAAGAAATGTGGTACCTGGGTGGCTGGTGTCTTTGAGGAAAAACCCGGGCATTGGGGCAGACGGCGTCAGGTCGTAAGGATGAGTTGAGAATCCGGTCAATGTTTTTGCTGCCGGAATAAGGTTTAATCAGGCACGTTCCGCTGACCATAAACGGCGGGTAGAGTTGGACAGGCAATAAGCGCAGAGCCCGGGCAGGGCGTTTCAGGATGTAGTTGAATGGCAGAAAGAGCACCAGTCACCAGTATTGAGGATGTATATAAGCGGGTAGCCATGACCCGGCCGCTGAAGCTGGATACCAGCGTGCTGAAGAAAGGCATCGATAATTACCATGCCGATGTATCGCTGAGTGAGAAGTTTGTTGCCCATGCTCATCTGGCGATAGAGGAGGCCTGTAAGCGGATTATTGCCGGTAAGCGTATTGGCCCCAGTGAAGCGCTTGAGGCGCTGCGGAATGATTACGAAGACGTGATGGGTGCGACATTGCATCGTGCCAAGACTGACCTGAAGCCGGAACAGATCTGCCTGTTGCAGTTCGCGGTGATCAAACTGGTGTTACAGCTCAGCCGTGACCAGATAGATGGTGTGCTGCACCAGTTTGAGGAGAAGCTGGCACAGCAGCAGTACGCCGGTTCCAGAAGTCTGTTGGTAACGCAGGAACAATTTGCCCACATGCGGGCACACCGGGACGAGTACTTATATAAGCTGAACCGAGCCATCCTGCGGCAGCTGAACCGGGAAGAAAATACTCATCTGCGGGCTCAGCGTGAACAGTGGTTACAGGGCCAGTTCCGGGAAGCGCCGCTGGTGATGTTCAATCCCCTGCTGTGTTCTCCAAATGTGCAGGAACCCCATCTGCTGGTCGAGAACTATGCACTGTGGCACAAAGACGTACCCACAAGCCGTACTCTGGCACTTGAAAAGAAGCTGAGCGAAGCCTTTCCACAATTTTCTATGCAGCCATTGAAAGACCCGGGTGCTGAGAATCAGCAGAATGAAGTCTACGACGAATTCCATGGCCTGTTCGCTCTGCAATCCGTGCTGGGTCCGGCGGCTGATCAGCAGGATAAGCTGCAGGAATCGTTTGGCTGGCTGGAACAACCGGGCAATATTCGTTTGCTGTTCGATAAGCACCTGCATGAACAGAACGCAGAAGTTATTCGTGAAGAACAGGGTATGCGTGCCCAGTGGTCGTACAATTCAGACGCTAAAAAACTGGTAAAGATCTTCAGTGATATTCGCCGGGAAATGGGGAATGAAGAAGACCTGAAGATCATTATGGCCGGTTATGCTCTGAAAGAGCAGTGGTCGGGCGCTGAAGATATGTTGCTCGACCTGGATCAGGCCTGTCGTTATGTCGCGGGTACCGATGATAAGAAAAAGATCCTGGCGAAAATCGATACCAGTGTGAAGGGTGTCACCGCCTTGCTGAAAAAGCTGGATATCATTGCGGCGGATATTGATAAGAAATTCAGCGAGGATGCAGCAGAGGTCTCGCTACGGGCCTTAACCGATTACTGTCGTTACCGATTACATCTGCGTTATGCACGGCTGGCGCATCGTATCTTCAACCGTATTCGGTTAATCACTGAACCCGAAGAAATTCATCTTTCCAGGGTTGGCCATCATCTGTACCAACTGGTGGGCAGCGCTGAAAGTGAAGCGATTAATACCGATGAGCCAGAAATCATCCATCATGCAGTGCTGAAGGCAGATGTGCGGGGTTCTACGACCGTCACCTGCGAGTTGATCAAACAGGGATTAAACCCCGCGACTTATTTCAGCCTGCGTTTTTTTGAGCCTATTACCGCGTTGCTACCTATTTATGGGGCAAAAAAGGTATTCATCGAAGGCGATGCAGTCATTCTTTCAACCGAGGAATGGAATAACGCGCCGGATCAGTGGTATGCCGTGTCACGTTGTTGTGGTCTGGCGCGGGACATGATCGATATTGTGAATTCTAAAAACGCACATTCAGAACAAACCGGGCTACCAAAGCTCGAAATTGGCATCGGCATTTGTTACGAAAACGACAAACCCCTGTTTCTGTTTGATGAACAGCGCCCCATTATGATTTCGTCAGCTATCGGCAATGCTGACCGCATGTCGTCCTGTTCATGGAAGCTGCGTGAGACCTTCCAGAGCGACCGCTTCAATGTCGAAGTGCTGGAGATCTCTGAAAAAGATCGCGAACGTGGCGAAAAAGGCCAGCAACACATTCGCTATAACGTCAACGGCGTTGCCCTGGACGACAGTGCGTTCCGTAAGCTGATGTCGGAAATCGCGCTGAAAAAACTCGATGTGCGCCTTGCTGATCACCATGAAACTTTCTACGTGGGCAAGTTCCCGGATATGCAGGGTAAGGAGCGGGAACTGGTGATTCGTCAGGGTTATATGCATTTATGGGAAGACGAACGGATTGTGCGCCGCGAAGACGAAAAGCAGGTCTTTTATGAGGTGCTGCCACATTCCCGGCTGGCCAGTCAGGTGCTGGAGTTCTACCGAAAAAAAGAAAAGTAGTTCGTCGCTCCCGGCCAGGGGCGCCCGGCCAGGGGCGCCCTTCGGCTCAGACCTGCTCGGCCTTGTTGGCGATGGTCTGGAGCAGCTCCTCGAAGCTCTTGGCGAACTTGGCGACGCCGTCCTGCTCCAGCTCGATCATCGCCGCGGGGAAGTCGACGCCCAGCTCGGCCAGGGCCGCCATGGTG